>JAEORJ010000082.1 GCA_016840945.1 Candidatus Gerdarchaeota archaeon | reverse complement strand
CCTCTGAAATTTTTGGAAGTCGAAATTTACTTTTATAATATCCTTGACAGGAAAATATTCTTTTGTTTCAATAATTTGAAATCGAGAGTAGGAATTAAATTAGGAGCGAAGGAGATTATGAATTTCTTCAGAAATTTTCTTTTTTTATTTGGTTTCTGTTTGTTTTTTATTTCTGTGAAAATTTTATCTTTAAATACATTTAACCCTAAGAACAGCTCAACTGTTTATACTTTGGGAACAGAAGAGTTATATACGTCTGGAGGTGAAGTTTGGGGGTGGGTTAATTACCATGCTGGATTTAATCTTTCTTCATCTACTACTTTAAAATTAGGTATTGTTCCCCATATAAAAGCAGGGGATGTAAAGCTTGCGCATGGGAGTTGTCTTGAATTGTTAGCAGATTTGCATTTAAGCCGAACAACTTGTCTTTATATTGGGTCTTCCTCTGGAGATGCTGCGTATTTAAAAGGAAACAATGGAACATTGTTTTTTCATGGTAATTTAGGCATGCCGGATAATAGAAATTTGTATGTTCTTGATGATACGATTATTGATGGTCAAGGCTGGTCTTTGTTTTTAAGTAATGGCTTTCAGTTATTAATTGATAGTGGTGTAACTTTGACGTTACGGAATATCTCTTTAAAACAATTAAAAGGCTCAGCTAATAGCGGAGGAGGAATTGTTTTATTAGATAACAGTAGCAATCTTGCATTGCAAAATGTTCTTGTTGATGTTAATGGAACTTATTCTTTTGATATTGGATCCTTATTTATTCATGGCGATGTAATAATTAATGGTGGGCCTTATTCAGATCAAACATTTAGTGGTACTCTAAGATCAAGTTTTGTTCATTCTTCAATTTATGATATTCCAAATCAAAAGCCTTTAATTATTGATAAAAACTCTATGTTATACTTTGATAATGGAATGACTTTTGTGTACGATCACCATTCTGCGTCAAGTGATTTATGTAAGCAGCAAATTATTATGACAGATACCTCTTCCCGGCTTTATATAAATGGATCTACGTTACAGGTACCTGTTGATAATAGTCAAAAAGGAGGTTTAGTTTTGTGGCGAGGAACCTTAATGCTTGATAATCGAGTATCATTTAGTAATTATAATCTGGATACTGGATGGGTAAACAAAGATGAGGCGAAAGGGATAACTTTTGGACAACCACCAGTAGATTTAAATATTTATGTTTTAGGTGGCGCTAGAGTAGAGACATACGGTTATCTAAACTACCTAAATCAAAGTTGATTAAAATTGTAAAATTAAATTTTATTGAAAAAAAGTTTGAAAGAGGGTAGTAGTGTGAAGGCAAAAAATTTTTTATTCACATTATGTCTTATTTTTGTATTTTCATTCATTTTATATAATCCTTCGATTGCACGTATAAGATTTTCTAGTGTTGATTCATGTTTTGGTCTTACAGGAAAATCTATATTACGTCATTGTATAGGGGCAAAGTTTATTGGATGGAAAGATGCTTCTTTGCTAGGATTGAAGGATGCTTATTATGATTACCAAGATGTTTCTTTAGGCGGTTCGGATCCTAAAAGAATTGGTGCTTTTGATGTTTTAGATCAAGATTTTATTTATGATGCAGAAGCTGCAATAAATTGCATGAATACTACTGGAGATTTTTATTTTACTCGATTGCAAGGAATTCAATCTCCAATAAGTTTTGCAATTGGTGGCATAAATCAAATGTCTCTGATAAACACTGATAGCCATTATTATGAGGTTGATAAAAATTGTTTTGCTATAGCAGCGGTAGCTGTTTTCCCTTGGCATGATAAAGGGGAAGCTCCATTGGCTACTATTGCTAGAGGAAAAGACGGGTCTTTGTGTGGTGTTGTTGGAACGACTCAAGGTGGATTTTCTGCAGGGCGTATATATCGATATGATTTTGATACTCAAACATGGAGTGAGCTTGCGCCAACAGGCGTAACATCATTTTCAGGATTTGATCATGTTGCCATGACTGATTGGTTTAATATTTGGGCAACAGCGATTGATGGTTCTGGTTCTAAACCATACAAATGGATAGAAGAAGAAAGTCGTTGGGAAGATTGTTCTGCTGGAAATTCGCCAAATGGTAGAGGAAGAATTCTTGACATTGGTGCTGATCACATTGCTTGGGGGATAAGAGGTAGTGACGTTGTTCGGTGGGACAATGCAACTAAGCAATGGTACACGGTAACAGTGGCCTTTCCTTCTTATTTTAATGATTTTTATGCATATCATCTTATAGAAATTGCAGCAACTTTTTCTGACAATGTTGTTGTTTGTGTGGATCTTCAAACTTTACAAGCAGGAGGAAGCATTGCTCATTTTTATAGACTTTTCAAACTCAGGGATATAAATGACACAATCCCTTATCAAGCTAATGTAACTACTGCTAAAGATAATGCAATTTCACCTGAAATTGGTTACTACGGAGATATTTGGTACAGAGATCCAAGAACAGGTTTTTGTTATAGACTTATTGGTGGCAACTTGCGTACAACTGCCAATTTTATCGATGAATTACCAGATACTATTTTCTTTGACTTTGCCTTAGGATTGCTTGGGGATGAGTACACAATGAATGGTTTAGTATGTACAAGAGGAATTGACTTAGATTCAGAAACAATATTAACTACCGGACCGAATAGTAATTTTAATTGCCCAATTAGTTTAAATGGGGGGACTTTGGCGTTAGATGGTGATTTGTATTTATCATCAACAACTCGCCTTTGCACAGGTGGCAAGATAGACGGTAGAGGCCACGCCATAATATTAGGGGGGAACCTTGAGATTCCAGAGAGCCAATCTTTAAGATTTACCTCAACTACAATTATAGATGGAAAAGGACACTCTTTAATTTTAAGCAGTAGTGCACAGCTTATAGTTGACAACAATGTGACATTAAGCCTTAGAAACTTAGTTTTGAAGGATCTTCAGAATCTTCTTATGCCTGGAATTGTAATGATTGCTTCAGGTAGTGAACTATCTTTACAGAATGTAGAGCTTGCACTTTCAAGTGATTATTCATTTACTCAAGGTTACCTACTTATAGATAACGACGTTATGATCACAGGAACTTCTCAATTTATTTATGAATCTTCTCAGCCATGTTATATCAACAAGTTTGCAACTTTATATTTTGATTTAGGTACTACGTTTTCTTATGTTCCTGCAAATTCAAGTCGAACATTAATTGATATGAAAGATGTAACGTCAGTTTTATTCTTAAATGGATGTTCTTTGTGTGCTCCAGGGGATAGCAGATATAATGGTATTGTGCTTACCCGAGGAAGATTGATATTAGACAATTATTTAAGTTTTAAGAATTTGAACGGAACAACTCCTAATAGCGATAGATCCAAGGCTATAACTTTCGGTGATGGTTCTTCAGCAGGTAATGACATTGATGTTAAAGTTTTAGCTGGGGCTTTTGTTGAAGTAGAAGGATATTTAGATTATGATCCAGTTTAATAAATTTGTTTTAAGAATTTTTATTTTTGTTTTTTTCTTTTTTTCTCCCTTATATTCCCTTAATACCTCTAATCCTAGAGGGAGTAATACTGTTTATGCTTTAGGTTTTCAAGAAAATTATAATGCTTCAAGTACGGTGTGGGGTTTTGTGTCTTACCAAGAAGGCTTTAGTGTAAATTCTACTGTAACATTGCAATTGGGAATAGCATCTCCAGTTAAAGGAGGAGAGATTAATTTAGCGAATGG
>JAEORJ010000009.1 GCA_016840945.1 Candidatus Gerdarchaeota archaeon | reverse complement strand
CACAGGAAACACAACAAACCAAGCAGGAGCAATACTAACTGTCGAGAACATAAGATTTTACGATGATGGAGATAGCATTGAAATCATATTAAGGAACTCAGGAACAGCAGATGCCACAGTTGATACAGTCTATGTTGGCACATCATCTTCGGACCTAATCAAACAAGCTGAAGCAAGTTTGGATTTCGATCCAACATCCCGAATAATTGAGTCAGGCTCAACAGTCAACATTGGTATCTCAGGCAACAACATATGGACTGACGGAGAAACATACTACTTTAACATAGGAACCGAAGAAGGAATCAATCTACCGTTCAATAGAGAGGCATAAAGATAACATCTCTCTTTCCACTCTTTACAAGTTAAAGTAAAATCAACCTTTGAGTTTTTATACTCTTATTTTTTACAATCACATATACGGTAGATGATAAATAAATGGAACAATTAATAGAAGGTGCAAGAATAGTTCTTTGTCTCGGTTTTCTGATTTATGCATCTTGGAGCGATTACAAAACACGCGAAGTAAGTAACAAAGTTTGGGTAATTCTAGGACCAACAGCCCTAATACTAACATCACTCCAGTTTTTGTTGTTCTCAACACAACTATTTCAACTGATAACATCTTATATCCTATCATTCGGGATAACTTCTGCCCTAGCATTAGTAGTCTTCTACCTCGGAGGTTTTGGAGGCGCAGACGCCAAAGCATTCATTTGCATAGCTCTTGCCCTACCAATATACCCGGGATATCTCTTACCTCAACCTTCAGGGTTTATATCACCTCTTTTTCCATTATCAATCTTTACTAACAGTGTTCTTTTAGGCGCACTAAGCGTTTTTTACGCTCTATCTCGTAATGTTTTATGGGTAATTAAAAATAAAAAAAACATCTTTGAAGGTTTTAAAACGGAATCATTTGGACACAAAATTCTTGTACTAATAAGTGGCTACAAAGTTAGGATGCCTAAATTGGAAAATAGTCATATGTTTCCTATAGAAGATGTGAAAATATCAGAAAATGGAGAAAAAAAGAGGAAACTATTAGCATTTCCAAAATATGAGGAACGCGAAGAAATCATTTCTAGACTCAAAGAAACAATAAAAGAAGAGTGTGAAATCTGGGGTACACCAGGTTTACCACTCCTAATTTTTATCACCGCAGGCTTGATAATTGCCTTAACTTACGGAGACATCGTATGGCATTTGCTTGGTTTAATTCTAGTATAAAAAATAGAAAAGAACTAAAAACAAAAATGTGGTCTTCAATTTTTGTACCATTTTTAATTTTGGTATTATTGTAAACAAATTATCCATGATAATGAGTTTTAATTACAATTATTTAGTAAAGAAATGTTTAATATTAGAAGTCAAAATTCCTCTTACTGTGGTTAAATGAAAGGCTGGCAAATGAATCTTATTGAGGGTCTAACATTTCTAACGATCGGTTTAATTATAATAGCATATAATTTTTTGAATAATGAATCGATAAATTTTTTCCATAATGGCTATCAAATTAATGCTTCCTTAAACCCAATTTTTGTTGTTCTTTTAATAATTGGATTCTTCTTTATTGGAGCAGGAATAGCACAAGCTGCGGTTAGTTCCACAATCTATAAATTGGAAGAAAAAATAGCTGGAAATAAAAGATTGACAATAGAAAAAGACGATTAATAGATGATACTCCTTAAAAATAGTATACTATTAAATTCATTAATAGATTTTTAAGCATCATTGAAAAAAATAACTTCCTACTTTTGATACAAAAATGAAAGACATAATTAAACGTTTCATTTAGTGGCTTCCACTTTTATTCCTCTATTATCCCAAAAAGATACTGTGAGTGGTTGAGAAATATCTTCACTTGTGCTTAAATTTATAGTATAAATTTGTGAATCTTGATTGTAATTCGAAGTAAGACTTTCAATTTCTAAACCATCTACATGGAAGTTGGTTTTTTTAAGGTTAATTATTGGAGTTCCATTATCTGTTACGGTTACATTAATAGCCTTCTCTTCAATATCAATATCTAGAATTGTTAAATTTAAAATAGGTGTTACACTGAATTCGTATCCAGTTAAACCAAGAGAGTTGATGTTAAGACTAAATGTTACGTTTGCACTTGTAAAAGCTTCTGAGCTATTCCAGTTATTATATAGCCCTTTGTCGTTTAAAATGTAGTGCAAATCAACGCCGTAACCTGGATATATTTCTGTCAAATCACTTTGCCATAATCTCAAATTATTCTCCAAAACATCGATATTATTGACAGTATTATATGTGTAATTAGATAAACAAAGTTCCACGAGCCGCTGTGAACTTAATTCAATATTGCCAATTAGTGTCAGATATTCTTCCCATGGTTCATATTTGTAGTATGTTGAGGTAGTGTATAGCATTGTTCCAATCGAAATGATCATTATAGCAATGAACAACACTGCAATTATTATAAATTGTCCGTCTCTTTGTTTGATTAATCTTTTATTCATCAATTTATCCTCTAATAAGTTGAATATTTATGATTCTTGGCTCATAATTGTAAGATGAAATATCACGGTTTGGATAGCCTACAATTACATAATTTATTGAACTTATAGATTTGGAAGTTGTGAAGATTTCTGAGCTTCCGAAAGAGATGGAAACATCATTGATTGGATTTTTATACAAGTCTAAAACGGTTATGTTGTAGTAAACATCTGTAGGCAAAAGAACACCCAAAGCAGCTTTAAGATCAGCCCAATGATTATTATAAATCATAGGTGTTAGCAGACCTTGCACATCTAGGTCATGTACAGCATTATATCCCACTTTTTCTAGGTCAGTTATTTCGTATTTTTGGCTTGTGGGTGTTAATGCAAAGAAGTTAACAAAAGATAAAGCAAATATTATAATAAAAGATGCAAGAATTGCTTCTACAACGCGCATCTGAGCTTTATTTTTATTTTTTCTTTTCATGATTGATCCTTCCAAAGCAACAGTTCCGCAGTGTAAGTCATTCCAGAAATGACTACATTTCTTTGAATTCGTATAACAGCCACATTGCTTTCAGGGTGGTCACCAAACTCAAAGACAGAATATCCCAATAACCTCTGATACGGACCAGCAATTATAATATCTTGACGACCATTTTCGTCAGATTCTCCTTTTGGGACAGTATTAAGACTTATGACGAGAAGTACTGGATCATGCATTTTTAACCCTGAAAATGTATTGTTCCAATATTCAAAATTTCCAGCGGTAGAAGGAGTAAAGTGATCCTCAGAACCACCCATTCCTTCATACAACTTCCATATGTCTTCATGGCTTCCAACCACATATATTTCATTGATTTTAGTTTCCGGTGGGTTTTTTATATCTAAATCTTTGTCTATTCTTATACTAATATTATCTCCAACGAATCCAACATTTATGGTCTCTAATATTGAGCTTTTCCCGGAAGTTACCATAAGTGTTGCAACATCCGCAACATCAATTCGCAGAATTACTGTAGCAAAGCTAGGGACAAATGAAAGTTCAGTTGAATATTCACCTATTCCTAAAGCATTTGTAGAAGATATCAGCGGTCCAGTTATATTGAATAAGCCATGTGCTGAATAAACTACCGTCGCTCTTATTTCAGCATTAGGTACTGGTCTTCCATCCAAATAGGAGACTTTAACGGCATACCTGAAATTTATATTGTTTATAGATATTGGAGATTTTTTGTCTAATGTACTTCCATCCAAATTAGTTACATTAAAAGGTGGAATGATTCGTAAACTGAAGTCATATCCTTGTAATCCTAGTAGTTGCTTTACTTCACCCTGGCTTATGTTTCCCAAAATAGAGCTTTCAAGGCGTGAAACTTTGTCAGGATCTAATTTATAGAAATTGTCGTTTGTGCTAGCTAATCCAAATCGTTTAACATTAGATGAATTCCACTGACTTATTGATCCCCAATTGGTAGTATATTGCGTTCCATTTAAACCAACACCCGTATCGAGTAACATTGCATTAAAAACATTTAGGGCAGTGTTTCTAAGTTGCTGTTGATCAACAGTTTGAAGATTTGAGAAAGCAACAGTTGGCATCATAATTACTGCGCCAACAAAGATCAAACCTACAATGAGAATTGCAACAATATGTTCGTATGTTTCACTTACCATTTTCTTCAAACCCCAAATTTGTTTAAACATGAGAGTTTATTAAGTCTTAATATATAAGAGGATATTAAAATATGTTTGGGACTAATAAACAAATCTGAGAAATCTATAAATGAAATTTCAATCATATCTAATCCACACATAAATTCCTGATGCATTTTTCTCGCAGCCTGCAATAACAGATTTTTCGCTGCTTTCGATGACTGCATTCTTTTCAGCCAATTTTAATCCAGGAATTATCCACGAAGTCACACTAACAGTAGGATCGGTTTTTAAGAATGCAGTTACGGTTGTTACTTTACCCTCAACTTCAGTTACATTAAGAATATAAACAGACTCTTCAACAACTGCAGGCAAATATAATAACTCTTTTTCTAAAAAAACCTCTTGGCTATTTGTAGAATTAGCAAGAAAATAAAGATTTTCAATTGTGTTTGAAGTATAATCAGTTATTTCCTGCAACTCTTTAGTAATCACATCTGCCTCAACATTATCGACAACAATAGAGTAAAAGGAAGGAAGGACAAAAATCAAAGCTACTAACGCCATACTACAAATTATGTGACTCATTGTAGGTGCTGCCATCTCTATACTCTCCTAAGGCAATATTTCCACTTCAGAGACAATAAAATTGAAAACAACCTGGTCTGCATCTGTACTTAAAGGTATTACCACATTAGAAACATCATTTCCTAATTGAACGTTAATATTGCATTGCTTTGATACGAGGTCAGAATAGGGACCAAAAGGTGTAGTGGTTAGCGTGTCTGCTTTTGCTATTAAATCTAAATCTCCAATAAAAGATGAGTAGTTGGATATTTTTAATTTTATTATCCATATATCTACATAACTTACAAGTTTACCATTAATATTAACCCTTGAGCTTTCCATTGCCTTTACTCTATAAGTTAAAGATGAACTAACAAAATCAGATTCTTGGGCGACCACCAAACGACCGAGACTTTCAGTTCCATCAGTAACAATGGTTCTGGAGTCACCTAAAATATAAGAACTATAATCAGAATTTCCAAAAGTAACATATCGAGTGGATATAGCGTATTTAACATATCCAGTATAATCCCAATAATTTGCTGAATAATCATCAACGGTTGCTGTCACATTTAGAATTAATCCATGATTAATATCGTTTGGCATCAGCGTTAATTGACCATAATCCATTGTAAACCGGCTATAACGAGAACCTTCTAAACTCCATGCGACATCTCGCAAGGCATCATCAAAAGTCAACATAGATTTCTGTGCAATTTCAAATTCGGATTCTCCTCTTTGTCGATCTAAAATTTGATAGGCATAACTCGAAGCTATAAGGACGAGAACAATCGTAGTAGCAGTAATAATGACTGCTGATATCGCATAAGAGGCACCTTTTCTATTGGATTTGAAGAGATTGTGTGATCTTTTGAAATGTCTCACCATATTCTTAATATCCCCATTTTTAAATCATCATTGGAACAACTTTTGATGCAACAATTGCAATAAGAACCAGCAAAGCGGAATGTTTGAAGCCAGCAGCTAAAGATTCTTCACTAATTTTACCACAGACTAGCCCAATTAAATAACAATGAAAGATTACAGAAACTGTGAATATCAGGGTTAGGAACCCTGTATCAGCTGTAGCAGCGCTAGTCTGGGCACCCATTGCAATAGTGTTAGTAGTAAATAGAAGTGTCATTAGAGTGGT
>JAEORJ010000081.1 GCA_016840945.1 Candidatus Gerdarchaeota archaeon | reverse complement strand
TAATATTGTTAATATCGAAAGAAATCCATATTCATTTGTTCCTGCACCAAAAGAATACATCTTAAATCCCGCATATTATGGTTATATTTTTAGTGCTCTAAGTAAAATAGCTAAAAAATTGGACATTAAATTGGAAGGTGAAGAGCTCCTTAGAACCCACCTCAAGGAATATTATCAATTAACTCCTGATACTAAAGATTTCGAACAAGAATCTGATAAATTAATAAAGTTAGGAATTTGGTTAATGAATGATTTCATTGAAAGTGGTAAAGCTAAGGATCTTGGTGAAGCTCTAGATTTAATCTCTAATCAAGCCTTAAATCAGAAATACTCTTTTCCTGATGTTTCTGATAAAAAAGCTGTTGATATTGAAGAAAAAGAACAAGATAAAGAAGAAGAAGAATAATGATTTATTCTTTTTCCTTATCAAATCCTAAAATAATTTTTAATGCTATTTGACCTGAATTGGGTATTAAATATTCTCTTGGTGGTTGCCATTTTTTGATAGTTTCAGTTACTATTTTTGTACAGTTAACTATTCTATCAATATCATTACCACTTAACATATTGCTACCACTTTCAATTGTTTCAGGTCTTTCGGTTACATCTCTTAAAGTGACACTCGGAATACCAAAAATGCAACACTCTTCTTGAACTGTTCCAGAATCAGTTAATACACAAAAAGCATTCTTTTCTAATTTTACAAAATCAAATAATCCTAACGGTTCGAGTGCTATTATACCAGTTTTTTCTAATTTATATGATTGTTTTTCTAATTGGTTTTTTGTTCGTGGGTGAATACTGCAAACTACAGGAATATTATATGTTTCATGTATTTTATGAAGAGATTTTATGAAATTTGCTAATCTTTCCTCAATATCAACATTCTCTGCTCTATGTAATGTTACCAGGAAATACTTCTTTTCTGTTAAATTTAATTTCTTAAGAATTGTACTTTGGTCAATTTCTTTTGCATAATGGTTTAAAACTTCATTAATAGGATTGCCAATAACAAAAATTCTATCACTTGCTATGCCTTCACGTAGTAAATTGACTCGACTTCGTTCAGTATATGGCATTAAAATATCTGAGCTATGATCAATTACCCTCCTATTTACCTCTTCTGGAACTCTGTCATCAAAACAACGATTCCCAGCTTCTAGATGATAAACTGGAATGTTCATACGCTTAGCAATAAATGCTGATAATCCACTATTAGTATCTCCTAAAATTACTACTTTATCTGGTTTCTCTTTAAGAATTATCTTTTCACATTCAATTAGAATTTTACTAATCTGCTCCATAGCAGTTTTTGATTGACTTTCAAAACCATAGTCCGGTTGACGAACTTTTAATTCTTTAAAGAAAATATCGTTAAGAGAATCAACATAATTTTGTCCGGTATGTACAAGTATATGTTTACTATATTTATCTAATAATGGTATAATTCTACTTAGTCTGATAATTTCTGGTCTTGTTCCGAGAATCGTCATAATTTTCAACGTAAAACCTCATCGTTATCATTATTCATCATATCCTCAATTGTCAGATGATTATCTTTGAGCATTTTTCGAATTTCATCTTTTGATATGTTATCATCTTTTGAACTATAACCTGATTTCAAATCAGTGAGTTTTAATTTTTCATCAATCAATTCGGGGATAATTGGTTTAATAACATAGAAATTGTTTCGCTCTATAGTACGATTTATTTCTTCATCAGAAATCAAAACTTCATGTATCTTCTCACCTGGTCTTATCCCAACTATTTTTATTTCAATATCTCTACCATCAATTAATACTTCTGCGAGGTCAATAATCTTAGCAGAAGCTACTTGAGGAATATAGATTTCTCCTCTTTTAGCTTTTTTAATGGCTGTAAAGATGGTATCTACAGCTTTATCCAAATTTAAGAAGAATCTTGTCATTTCAGGCGAAGTTATTGGTACAGGTTCTCCATTTTTAATTCGTTCTAGGAAAAATGGTATAACTGAACCTCTAGATGCTAGAACATTTCCATATCTTACACAAATGAATTTTGTATTGCTTCTAAGATTTGCATTTATTAAAATTCGTTCCATCATAGCTTTGGTCATGCCCATTACATTAATTGGATTTACTGCTTTATCTGTAGATACACCAACAACCATTTCAACTGGAAAATCATTTTCTTCTATAGCACGAACAATATTTTGTGCTCCTAAGATATTTGTTTTCACAGCTTCAAAAGGGAAATATTCACATGATGGAACTTGTTTCAATGCTGCGGCATTGAAAATAATGTCAGCATCTTTTACTGCTGATGCAACACTTGAATAGTCTCTTACATCACCAATGATAAATTTCAAAGTTTTATCAATATCTTGGTAAATAACATCGTCAGTTGCTTTTTTGAGGTTCATATATTTCAAACGCATAAAATGCTGTTTCGCTTCATCTCTCGAGAAAATTATTAATTTTTTAGGTCTCCCAAGTTCATTGCTTAAAATTCGTTGTACAAGTATTTTACCTAATGATCCTGTACCACCAGTTACTAGTATTTTTTTATCATCAAAAATCAATTTTTATTCCTCATTTAGCCATTTACTATAAAATGAATTATCTTTAGCAAATTCATCTATCATTTTCTCCCAAGATGGGGATTGATATTTAGTTTTTTCCTTAAATTCTTCGCCAATTAAGCTTCTATCACAAATTACATTATTTGTAGGTTCAATATCAATTTCTAAATTTAGTTTCTTTTTTATTAGTTTTAGTAAATCATATTTTGTTATTGGTTCGGAAGCTATTTGGTAAACTCCTTCTAAATCAAGGTGGTTCTGAATTATAAAATTAACAATATTCGTCATTTCAATGGTTGTAAAACCTGTGTAGATTGCTTTTTTGTATCCTAGAATTCTTTTTCCAGTGTTATCTAAAAACCATTCAATCAAACCATTTTTAGAATTTAATTCTCTTCCAATAATAGAACTTCTTATTGTTAAAGCACTATTTTCTGTAACTTCACCTAACAATTTTGATCTACCATATAAATCAACGGGGTCAGGATTATCATGAATTGTATAATTTCCTTTGTTACCTGAAAAAACACAATCAGTACTGAAATGAATCAATTTACTATTATTTTCTTTAGCTATTAGAGCTAATTTATGTGGAAACAATGAATTTATTTCGATGCTTATTATTGGATTTTTAGCAGCATCAAGCTGTTTTATAATTCCAATGCAATTAATTATTACATCAGGTTTTATTTCAGAAATTTTCTTTTTAATTCCATCTAATCTCTCTGCATGGATATCAGTTATGAATTCAACTTGAGGAAAATTCTTCACTATTTTCTTTGATATTTTATTGCTTCTAACTGAACCAAAAATCTCAAAATCTGAGGATAATTTTCTTGCTAACATATGCCCAAGCATACCTGTTAAGCCTAGAATTAATATTCGCATCAATATATCCTCATTTTTTAGTGTTTATTTTGATTTATTTAAATTTAGTTAAAAATATCTTTCATTTCTACAAAACTACTTTTTTTTAGTTGCTGAGTTAATTAAATCAATGAATTTCTTCCTAACAATTTCAAGATTAAAATCATATTTTGCTCTATTTAAAGCATTGGTAACCAATTCATCTTGCCATTTTTTATCACTAATCAATTTCAATAATAATTTTTGCATTTCATTTGTATCATTATTATTTATTACTGCACCACATTTGAAATGTCTAAAGTATTTATCTATGAAAGTATCTTTAGGAACATGAGCTAATATTGGACGACCAATCGATAAATATTCACCTGTTTTACCAGGAGAAGAAGACCTAATCAATTCTGGATATGGAGTTTCAAATGCCAATGGTAGATATAAGATTGATCCTTGCCTTAAAACATGATTAATTTTTGAGTGGTCAACAGGTTTATTGAAAACTATAGATTTTGTTGAGATGTTAACCTTACTAAACAATTCTTTATTACAGGTAGAATATAGGTAGAATTTAATTTTAGGTGATTCGATTTCATCTATGGCCTTTAATAATGTTCTAAAAGCATCATAATGTGCGGTATAAAATGATCCCGTAAAAACAATTCTAACTATGTTTTTATCATGATCCGATTTAATTTGTTTATTAATATCGCTTAAATTAGGTAGTTCAACTGGGTTTCTGATAATTTTACATTCAATGTTATGTCTTTGTCGATATTCTTTTTCCATATATTCATTGGTTACAATAACATATCTTGCCCTTTTCAAAACAATTGGCTCAATCCATAAAGAAAACTTTCTAAGGTATCCAGTAAACTGATACGCATAATCATCAAAAATATATGCCATAAATGGAATACTGGCCATTTTTGCTGCTAACATAGTAGCTGGTAAATTGAAAGGATCAGAAGTGCAACCAATAATCACTTGAATGTTTTCTTTCTTAATAATTCTAAATATCTGTGTTGCTCTTATTAATGAACCTAAGGTAAAAGCTAGTATGTAATAAATTTGCATGAAAAATTTTAGAATGATTTGTAATGATTTAAAACGAGGTAATCTATTAGTCAATAAAAAATCATGTTTAACATCATATAATTTTGCTTCTGGATACGTAGATAGAATTTTTCTAAAACTTGCCTTTCTACCAGCATAAATAAAGCAATAATTTTCCTTTGGAATATCCTTAACGAGTTTATAAATTACAATTGATGATCCAGATAATTCTGGTGGTAAGCTATTAGAGACTATTGCAAATTTATTCTTAACAGAATTCATTTCCATCCTTCGGTATCATTCATATTCAAAATTTTTAATTCATAATAGCTTTTAAAATCTTTTATCTAATTAAAAATCAATTACAATTTAAATTATAACTTAATTATTTACATAAAATCATCTAAAAAAATAAAAACAGAAATAAAAAACACATTAACTATGAGAGTATTGATTACCGGTTCAAGTGGATTCTTAGGCACTAATCTTATAGATGTTATAAACACTAATAATCCCAAATGTGAAATTTTTGGCATTGATCATATTGAATCCACAAATATCGAGAGGAAAAATTTCGCCTTAATTGATTTTTATCAAGATATTAACTACTGGTTAAAATTATTGAATGATATTAAACCAGAAATAATCTATCATTTAATTGGCTTGTATAAAAAACCAAATAATGAATTATATAATGTGAATGTAAACTCTTTTGTTAATTTTATAGAGGCAATAAATCAATCAGATTGCGATTCACATTTACTAGTAATTGGTTCAGCATCACAATATGGTAAAATAGCACCTGCTGATAATCCCATTAGTGAACACCATAGTCAAAAACCAATAAATTTCTATGGCCTAACAAAAAAAATTCAAGAAGAAATATCATTATTTTATAATAGAGTTAATGGTTTAAAGGTAACTTGTGTACGTCCTTCAAATTTCATAGGTAAAGGCATATCAACTAACATGTTGCCAGGCTTTTTAGCAAGCGAATTTTTAAAGAACAAATCAACAATAGAAATAACTATTAATGCCAAAAAAACAAAGCGAGATTATATAGATGTAAGAGATGTTTGTAATGCTTTGGTGATTTTAGCGGAGACCAATATTAGTATAGGTAATTCATTTAATATATCTAGTTCAAATTGTATATCCGTCCAAGAATTAATTGAAACATTTGCTAATATTAGTAATAAAAATGTTAAAATAAATGAGAGCATGCAAAAAGAAGAATTTGATATTTGTTTGTCGAATGAAAAACTCCAGAATAATACTAATTGGAGACCTAAATATCAAATAAATGATTCAATTAAATGGTGTTTAGAAAAAGATAATCTATAATAACTATTGAAAGTTAAACTAAGAGGAAATAAATTTGGCAACTGAAACTAACGTCGCAATAATTGGGGCAGGCATAGCAGGCGAATTACTATTAAAAGAGCTTAAAACACCACGATATGGTAATTATAATGTTGTTGGATTTATAGATGATGATGTAAATAAAATAGGGAAAAAAATCAAGGGGATACTAGTTTTAGGTTCAACAAATGAAATTCTCGAGATAGCATCACAAAAAAATATACAATTATTCATAATTGCTATTCCTTCAGCTAAAGGAGAGGTAATACAAAGAATAGTGAATGTTGTTAGAAAAACTAAAGTTAATTTTATGATCGTACCACCGATTTTTCAAAACTTGAAAATTAATCAAATTTCTTTTCCAAGAGAAGTTGAAATCAACGACCTTCTTAGACGACCAATTGAAAATGTATTAACTGAAGAATCAATGAAAAAGCTAAAAGATTCAGTTGTTGTTATTACAGGTGTTGCGGGATCAATAGGTTCAGAGTTATGTATACAAATAGCAAGTTGTTTTCCGAAAAAAATAATTGGTATTGATTGTGCTGAAACTCCTTTATTTGAAATCAAAAATGAGATTAGAAGTCGATTCCCAAATATTGATTTTACTCCTATATTAGCTAATATACAAGATATTGAAAAAATTAAATCGACTCTTAGCTTTTATAAACCTCAAATTTTGTACCATTGTGCAGCATTCAAACACGTCGGTATGATGGAGCTTTTCCCAAGAGAATGTGTTGCTAATAATATTAAAGGTTCACTGAATATAATTAATACCGCAATAGAAAATCATGTTGATAGATTTGTTTTTGTCTCAACAGATAAAGCAGTAAATCCTACAAGCATTATGGGTTCGTCAAAAAGAATTATTGAAAAATATTTATTGTCCTTACCAAAGAACCACACTAAGTTTATGATTGTTCGTTTTGGCAACGTATTAGAAAGTAACGGAAGTGCTATTACTATTTTCAATGAGCAAATAAAAAGAGGTGGTCCAGTAACCATTACTGATATGAAAATGGATCGTTATTTTATGACCATAACTGAAGCTGCACAATTAGTGGTTCAAGCGTCAATTTTAGGTGAAGGTGGAGAATTATTTGTTTTAGATATGGGTGAACCTTACAAAATAATAGATATTATTAATCATTTGATAGAGTTGCATGGGATGGACATAAAAACAATGCCAATAAAGATTATTGGTAAACAACCTGGTGAAAAACTAAGTGAAGAACTCTTCTATGATTTTGAAGAACCTGAACCAACAAAACATCTAAGGATTTTAAGTTGCAAAACTACAATACTTGAAGATAAAGTATCCTTTAAAGAAAAAGTTGAAGATTTCGTTAACGCATTTAATAAATTAGAAGATAATGAAATTAAAAGAACATTATTTAATTTAGCCCATTCAAAATCCTAAATTCTACTCCTACAATATTTTATATCTCTCAATTAATCTCTTTATTTCATTATCCCAAAGGAATTTTTTAGATAATTCCTTCATCTCTTCTTTTGAAGGGTATTTGTCTATATTTTTTAGTAAATCTTTAATAGTTTCTTTAGAAGTGGTTGGGTCAGCCCATATTAGTTTATTATCAAATTTATCATAAAGTGTAGCAGCTTTACTGGAAATCACTTTCAATCCTAAAGCTATAAATTCATACAATCTATTTGATGACGAATAATGCATTCTTTCACTGTCTATGATTATTGTATTTAATGCGACATCG
>JAEORJ010000080.1 GCA_016840945.1 Candidatus Gerdarchaeota archaeon | reverse complement strand
ATCTTGTTGCTGTTGTAGGTGAAGAATCTTTAACTGAAGAAGATCATCGTTTCTTGAAATTTGCTGATGAATTTGAAAATAAATTCATTAATCAAGGAAGGGATGAAAATCGAGGAATCTTTGAAACGTTAGATATTGGTTGGAATCTTTTGATAGAATTCCCAAATCCAAAAAGAGAATTGAAACGTATTTCAGAGGGGACAATAGATTTCTTCCATCCAAACAATAGAGATGCAAGTAAAAATTACAATTCAAGAGATATCTAATCTCTTGTTTTTTTACATCTTCATTCCATAATTTTTATAGTTTAGTTTTTTAGTAATTTATAAAGAATATTGCTTGAGTTTACTTTTAGATAAACTATTTGGAACTCCAATTAGTAATATTTTGGAAGTGAAAAAATGAAAGGTGTTATTCCAGCAGCAGGTTTAGGTACTCGAATGTTGCCAGCTACTAAATCGCAACCAAAAGAAATGTTACCAGTAGCTAAAAAACCAGTTATCCAATATATTATAGAAGAACTTGAGCAAGCTGGAATAAAAGATATCTTAATCATCACTGGTAAGAATAAAAGAGCGATTGAAGATCATTTTGATCGAGATCCTGTTTTGTTAGAAGATCTCAAAAAGAAAAATAAAGTGGAACAAGTTAGGGACTTAGATGCTTTGGAATCGCTTAATGTTCAAATATTTTATGTAAGACAAGCAGTACCTACTGGTCTAGCTGATGCTGTATATAAGGCAAAGGAATTTGTTAATGATGATAATTTTGTAGTTGCTCTTGGTGATACTATAGTTAGTTCTAGCAAATCGCCAATCCATCTTTCACGGTTAATTAATTACCATCAAGAGGTTAATGCTTCATGCACATTATCAGTTGAGGAAATACCAATAGAACAATGTAATAGATATGGTATTTTAGATGTAGAACAATATAATGGTCAAAATAAAATGGGTAAATTCATTGTTAAAGATTTGATTGAAAAACCATCGATTGAAGAAGCCCCAAGTAATTTAGCTATTAGTGGTAGGTATGTTTTTACTCCTGATATTTTTGATTTTATAGAAAAGACACCTCTTGGTAAAGGAAAAGAAAAACAATTAACGGATGCTATAAAACTCTCCTTAGGTTCAGGAACTATAGCTGCTTTACAATTAGCTCAAGACGAAAAAAGATATGACACAGGTTCTTTTGCTCTATATGCTAAAGCATTTGTTGATTTTTGTTTAAAAGATGAAGAAATAGGACCAGAGCTTCGAGAGCATCTGAAAAAAATTTCCCTCTAACTTTGATCCTCTGTATCATTATCTTCCGAAATTGGTTTAACTTTACTTTTTAGCATATCCTTAGTATCATCAACAAGATAGAAATTTCTCTCGATACCTACAATAAACACTAATTCATCTTGTAAAAATTCTTGGTGAGGATGTAGGGTTTTTGCGGGTAATTTCAATGGTTCTATTTGATCAGGCATTTCAACTCTAATAGTCCCACCTTTGGAATCACATTTTACAATTACCACTGCTTCTTTACCGAGATATTCATTATTAGTTGGTAAACGATAGGTCTCTGAAACAGCAACGGCTCTCCACACACGATCAACAATTATTGATAATACTATTGGTGTAATAATTATTACAACTAATCGAGTGAAGGAATTCATATCAGGTTCTTGCCAGAATAATAAAAGTCCTAATCCACCAAAAGTTATAGAAAAAACTGCTAATAACAATAATAATGGTGCAGTAGAACCTTTTTCTATTGCAAAAGGACCTTCAATATGCATATCAGTATCCACATCAATGTCCGTTCCATGTGGAATGTCTTTATCAATACTAATGTCTTTATCAATTGAAAGATCTTTATCGATTGTAAGATCATGATCAATTGATAGGTCATGATCAATAGAAATATCCTTATCAATTGAAAGATCATGATCGACAGATATGTCCTTGTCAATTGATACATCGTGATCCATTGATAAGTCAGCATCATGATCAAAGTCATGAGCTAAATGTTGACCAGCACTTGCTCCCATGGTTGCAAGCACTAATATAACTACTACAATACCAAAAGCGAAGAAACCAATACAGAATCCTTTGAGCCAAACTTCCCATTTTAGCAATTCAGTAGCTAACAATAGGTACTCAGTAAAAATTGAGATTAAAGTCAAATTCTGTTTTTTCCTCCTTGGAGTTTTGTTTAGCTTATGCTTTTGACATTTTGAATTACTTTTTAGTAATTCAGTTTTTTATTTCCCTCAAAAAAATATGAGGTGGCATGAACAGTTTTGTTCATGCATTAGTTTTTTGAATTGTTTTATTTTGCAGTTGTTGTTGTTGTTGTTATTGGAATTACTTTCTTTTTAGCCTTCTTTTCCTCAAGTTTATCTTCAGAAAAGGCTTTTGTTAAATCAATGCTTTTACCGGTTAGTTCAGGTAAGACTGTAAGGAATGGTATAATTGACTCTGCTAAACTGGAGAATGCCTTTTGGCCATCTCCCATGACAAACATTTTATCAACGTTAAGTTGTTTGTAAATCTCAGGCAACATTTCCATGATTTTCAATTGGAAGAACTTAGGATCAGCTTGAGCTAATGATTTAACTTGTTCCAAGATACCATCAGCTTCAGCAATTAATTTCTCTTTAACTGCAGCAGCTTCACCTTGAGCCTTAGCAATTAAACGAGCTTTGTCACCATCAGCTAAACGTTTCATCTTTTCATATTCAGCGTCAGCTTCGATTGTAACTGTTTTTCGTAGTGTTTCTGCTTCAACTGTTGCTCTGTTCATTTCCAATTTTTGAACTTCAATTTCACGATTCTTTGCTTGTGTCTGTATTTCTTGTTGAACATTTTGTTCTTGTATACCCGTTTTACGGTTTACTTCTAGATCTCTTAGTCTAGTAATCTCTTCCATTTGTGCTCGACGTAATCGGGCAGTTTCTTCTTCCTGTAATTGTTTAGAAGCTTCCATGTTATTCTTTAGAGTCTTGTTTAATACTTCAACATCTCTAATTTCAACAGAGATTACTACTATTCCCATGTCTGCTAGAAGATCGTGTAATTCTTTTGAGACTGCTGTAATGATTTCATATCTTTCACGAATTATTGATTCTAAAGGCATGTTTGCACAAGTGGTACGAATAATGCTTTCTGCAGCATTTTTAATGATTGTTTCAATGTAATCGGGTTCTTTTTCTTTCCAAGATACTGCGGTGAAGGCAATATCTGGCTTAACAACTTTCCAAAAGACAAACGCATTTACAGCAACATCCTGAAATTCTCTAGACAGCACTTTTTCTCTCGCTTCGAGAAAAGTTTGTTGAGTGGTTGTAGGTATTACCACAACTTCATCAATTACTGGCATTAAGAAACATCGGCCACCTTTTCCGGCGGATTTAATTTTACCATTTCTAAATCGAATTACATATTCATTGGTCTTGAATTTTCGATATCTGCTTATTAAGAATATAAGAAATATTAACCCCAATCCAAGAATTCCTGCAACTGCAATAGCTATGGTTGTGGGTGTAGCCATCTTTTTTCTATTATCCCCTTATATTATTTAAGATGTTTTAACTGTAAAAGTCTTTATTTTTCAAGTCCTTTGACTATTATAAAAGACGAATTTTCACTTAGATCTTTTACTTGTGTAAATATAGCTTGAACTTGCTTATAAAGGTAAACAAATATTTTGATTATTTAAATAACAAAATAATTGATTATATCGCTATTCTATAGTTAACATCAATTGATAAAAAGAAAATAAAAGAGGAGAATGATTTTGTTCATTCCCTAATAGTTGAATTGATATTCAAGTGTTTTACTATTATAGCTGAAAGTTATAATGTACAGATCTCCACTAACAAAATCAGTATCAAAATCAAGAATCAGTGTAACTTCGCCACCTACCGCCAATGTATAATTTTGATATGGGGTTGTTCCTACATACATTGCGACTGGGCTAATATCTGTATCAGTTAAATGAGATAATTTAATATAAGTTAAAGCATCGATGCTACCTGTGCCTGAGCCTTCATTAGCAATTTTGATTTGATAACGGTCAGGATAACCTGTAACTCGGCCAGCATTTATTACAACGAATTCAGGTTTTGGTTGCATCAATCGACTCACAACAACATAAATAACTGCCGCTGCAGTGACTGTTAATGCAATCAATAAAACTGTTGCAATAACTGGTGATACTGCTCTATTTCTTTTCAGGATCATTTTTCCAAGTGTCATATATTAATCAACCATCCGTTTCTGAATGTTATTTTTTTTAGCAATAATCTAACAAAATTTAGTTGCTTTCTAACAAAGTTACTTTCATGGTTATAAAGAATTTTTGTTGTGGCAAGCACTTTTTTTGGTTAAGAAAATCATTCTATACGTAGTTTTTCGTTTTTTTTAATTAATTTCTATTGACAAAATTTTATGCTACATTGCAAAGGAATATAAAGAGAGCGTTACTTTCTACTGTAACTGTAATTGAAAGATTTTCTCTTTCCTTTAAAGTGAAATTATATCTGGTGTGAAAATATGGACGTTTCCGATCAATATGAACCAAAATTAGCTGGTATGATTGTTTCAACTTTTAGCGATTCAGGTCCTAGTATATCTTTTAATAATAGTGAACTAGGTGATGATGAAGCAATGATTCTAGCAATAAAAGGCATGACAGTTATTGGCCTTGACAATCCTTTAGATTTAATTGATGATATTAATGATGATGAAGAAAGGCGTTCTGCTATACAGCAATTTGGTCCTTTCCCAATAAAAGATCGTGAAACGCTTAAAGCATTAGCTATTTCATTTGTAGTAAAAGCTGAAAAATCTGAGGACCTTAGAATTATGACCTACGGCCGTTTTTGTGTCCTCTTTCTCCTATATAATCTTGAACATACTCGTTTGATATTAGATTCTTATGGCTTAATTGAACCTTATTTTAACATTATTTCACGTGATATAACCTATGATAGGGATATTAATCCTACTCATCTAAGTGATGTCTTTCGAAAAATGAATATGCTCTTTCAAGGAGTCTTACCTCGTGTTTTCACTGTTACAGAAAAAGGTGTCATTAAGGAATTAATTGGCAAAGAAATAATGCATAGAGATGTCTTTTTAATCGCTGATAAAAAGAAAAAAATCTTGTATTTGTTAATGGCTGATCCAGAGATGAATGTTTGGCGTAAACATGATATAAATCGCGCATCATCTAATCTTAATAGTCATCTTTACAAAAAGAAGTTAACTGTTGAAACAGTCACTGAATTAGAAGAAATTGCTACTTTATTAAAAAGATATAATTTATCAGTTGAAGGAATAACACAAGGTTAATCCTCCAACCTTTTAAGTGATTGGTTTACTTTTTGGCATGAAAACTTCTATTGGGTTTTGCAGAGTCAGCCAGCATGTGTCAAAACTCTGAATCAGAATTACTTCCAGCATCAGAGATTGTATAGCATGATTTGCTCTCGCTTCCAGAGCATTTTTAAAATCAACATAGGTGTTATTTGGCAGATTTTTAGTTGATAATAATCTAATAGTAATATTAACATTAAATCCTCCAAAGATTCCTCCAGTGATAATAACATCGACTACTTCTGGTGGAAATATTACACCATCTAAAGGTTTCAGCATATCATTTGCTACTTCATTAGTTATTCTTTGGTATTGCCATTTTCTAACTATTTGCACTGATGTTTGGATTATTGGAAAAGCTACTACTATTAATATTAATCCAAAAGCAATCAATTGTAACCTTGTTGATTTTTTCGCTTTTACACGTTTTACAGCTTGAGGTGGTTCAACTTTCCTCACCCAGAAAATAATCATACAGCCTAACAGCACACAGGCAACATTTGTTATAAAAAGCACTAAACTGCCAAGTGCAATATACCATTCAAACATCCCCATAGCAATGCCAATATTAACAGTAACTGGTAGTAGGGCTGCTGCTGCAGCTACCCCTACAAGTGCTAATGATGTACCGCTAACAAAACAAATACCAGCTGTTAAACCGGAAGCTGCAGCTATAATTAAATTAACGATATTAGGTTCTCCTCTAGAAACGATAAATACACTGGGTTCATCCGAAGAATAATTGTATATCAATCCAATAATGAATCCAATTAAGATTGAGATTAGAATACCGGATCCTTCGGCTATAATCCCTTCTCTTAAGATATTTCTGTTAGATATAACCGCTCCAAAAGCAAGCGCGACAATTGGCCCCATTAATGGCGCAATAATCATTGAAGCAATTAGTGTAACATTATCTGAAGTAACTAATCCCATAGCAGCTAAAATCGAAGATAGAATTGTCCAAGAGATAAAATTAAAATCAAATTTGGTAAGTGATGAAACATTTTGTTCCAATTCTTCGATTGAAATTCTTCTCAGAGATTTATCTTGTTTACGAGGTCGAATTCGAGGTATTGTTGCTTCTATTTTTGTAATAGTTATTCTCCCTTTTACTCTACCTATGCCAAGATCGGATAAATGATCTAAAATAAATCCTATTCTATCAGGTGCAACAGTGATTAATATAATGCTAGAATCACTGCCTTTAATAAAATTAATTTGAGAAGGAGATACTACTTCATCAAGGCCTTTGACTATATCAGCTCCTTCTCCTGCAGGAACAATAACTTGTATTTGTCTCATAGATTATTCACCAAAGGAATATCCAAATATTGGAAATGATTTCATATCTTTTTATTTTTCGGATAACATATATTTAACGTAATTATTCTATTAGTTTACCAAATATAAAAAATATGCACTGGAAATT
>JAEORJ010000079.1 GCA_016840945.1 Candidatus Gerdarchaeota archaeon | reverse complement strand
TGATATGAACGCTAGTTTAAGTCCTGATTATTCAGATTTCTATACTGAGAATGGAACAAGTAATATTTTTGGGTATTCTACTGAATTAGATTGGAATTATGAATTAAATACTGGGAAAAATGAATGGTATCTAAATCAAGGAATGGGCATATTTCCTTATGATACAGATGAAAGGATTCAACATTACTGGGATTGGGAAAATTACCTTATGGATAGAATTTGTCCATTAAATCCAATGTTTACTCCTAAAACTTACTCAGCTTATTGGGGATCATTAAGAGGGTATAATAGCACTAAACAATTAATACAATCTTGGGGGAATATGTATTGGCGTTCAGTTACCAATCACATTGGTCAAAACAATAGACAAGAAATAGTCGTCAGTGACCATGATTATACAAATTTGAACCCGATTTTTACCAATGATTCTTTGGTTAACTCAAAATATATCAACAGTTTCACTATGGACCCTTTACTTTGGATAGATGTTGATAGAACCATTTGGCCTCACCTAGGATCGATAACTTACTTGAATGATACTCACTTAAAAATCGATGTAAGGGAAGGTGTTACATGGGCAAATGATACAGATGATTTCTTTTATGATGAAAGATTAGATGCAGAAGATGTGTATTTCACTTATTACCTTTGGAAAAATATCTCAAATGAAGCATCAAATTTTGCTTGGTTAAAGGATATGAAGATTACTGGTAATTATACTCTTGAATTGTTCATTGATGCTAATCCCGCAACGATTAATAACGAACCAACTTACGATTATCTACCTTTATTAACTCAATATATACTTCCAGAGCACTATTTAAATCAAACACAATTGGCCGATGGGATAACTCCAGATACGTCACACTCATCATGGGAAAAATTTTCGAAGTATTGTTTTGGCACAGGTTTATTCGAAATTTCCACTCAAGTTGATCATTTGGAAACAGTATTAAAACGAAGAGCTAATAGCTGGTGGATAGATCCTAATACTGCAAAAGATTTAACGCTAAATTGGCAAGCTCGTTTTGGTACCTTAGCACAGATAGGTGATTATACGCTTCTTAATAAATTACGCCTAACTGTTACAAATAATATACTTGAGGAAGATAATCTCTTTACAAAAGGGTTACTAGATATCATTGATACAGCAAGTATATTTAAAGATAAATATCTAAGAAATACCGCGATAGCTGTACAGCAATCAAGAAGGTCAAATGTCCTATCATTAGTAGGGTATAACTTAAGACCATCTAGAGGTGTTATTGGAAGTCTAGCACCTACACTAAATGATCCAGGAATGAAAGTTGGATTGGCAATCAGAAAAGCAATAAATTATGCAACAAATAAAGCTGATTTGAATGTATTTGTGATAGGAAATGAGTATCAAATTATCAATCATCCTATCAATCCTAGATTGGGTATTTGGTTGAATCCTTACATAATGAAATACAATTACGACTTACAATTAGCGAAAGAAATTATGGTAAATGCTGGATTTGTTATTGATAATTTTACACCAAGCTTAAATGGTTATACAATGGTTATTTCATCTGTTGCTATTCTTGCATTGATTACAATTCCTCTATTTACGAAGAATAAAAAAAATAGATGAATTTTTAACCAAATTTTGATTTTAATATTATTTTTTTTCATTTTTTATATTTTAAAATAAAACTCTAGTAAATGCAAATGTATATAAACCATCTTGGTTAATATAAAACTTGGGGTAAATAGTTTAGTAGATGAGGTATAATGGAATCAAGAATAAAGGGATTTATATTTTTAATGAGTAAAATATCAAAGAAAGGAAATGTTCGAATAATAAAAGGATTAATACTATCCATTTTTATTATTAATAGTGTGGTTTGTCAACAAGCACCAACTGTAAAATCAGCTGTTGAACCTCTCTTTACATTAGTAGCTAAAACAAATAGTGGTGGTATGAGACCTGATTACCTTAATTTCTTGCGACAACACTTAGCAAGAATCGGTATTGACGTTAATGTCATCATTCAAGATTGGCCTACTTTTGTAGGAGAATTAATTGCCTTTAGAGATTTCGATATATGTTATACTGGCTTTACAGAAAATGGTTTAGATCCTGATTTTACTGGCATCTACAATGAAAATGGTTCACTCAATTTATTTGGATATGATACCAGTTTGGATTGGGATAATGATTTAGGTACCGGTATCAACGAATGGTACATGAAGCAAGGAACTCTATTTTCATCAACAAATTCATTAAATCGCATCAAGCACTATTGGGCTTGGGAGCAATATTTGATGGATAAGATTTGTCCTATGTTGCCTACCTTTTCACCAAAAGAATATATTTCATCTTGGTCAATTCTTATAGGTTTTAATTTCACAGAAGGTATTCTCCAATCTTGGGGTAAGATATACTTTGATGGTTCTCACACAGGTCAATTAGATACAGAAGAATTAGTTATCACTGATGCAGCCTGGTCTGATTTGAATCCTTTATTCCAAGATGATACCTCATCTTCAAGGATTAGTAATGCTGTTTTAGATCCTTTAATCTGGTATGATGCTGATTTAAGTGCATGGCCACATCTAGCTGATATGGTTACTTTTCTAAATGATACAACAATTCTAATTCACGTTCGTGATGGAATCAATTGGGCATCAGATCCTGATGGATTGTCTACAGATGAATATTTAGATATTTATGATGTCTATTTCACCTTCTATTCATTGAAACATCTCTCTAATAATCAAAACAAATGGAGTTGGATCAAAGATATGGAAATTATTGATGATTATACCATGAAAATTTTTGTAGATGGTGATGATAAAACATCAAGCAATGATATCTATACCCCAGCTTTTTCAAGCTTATCAACATTAATTTTACCAGAACATTACTTGAACCAAACACAATTAGCTGATGGAATAACCTCTAATACAACTCATTCTTCTTGGGTTAAATATTCTGCTAATTGTTTTGGAACTGGTCCATTT
>JAEORJ010000078.1 GCA_016840945.1 Candidatus Gerdarchaeota archaeon | reverse complement strand
CTTTTTGTTATAACGATACCATTTGGTTTTGTTAATGGTGGTGCTAATATTCCATCATTTACATTACGACAAGAAAAAATAACCCACGAAAAATTAGGTAGAGCAACATCTGTTAGCTTTCTTTTCTGCTCCTTACTAAATTTAATAGGGACGATAATTGTTACTCTAATCGCAAATTCAATAGAACCGATGTTTATTGTTCTTGGTGGTGCTTCTTCATGCCTTTTACTTTCAATTGTTAGCGGATACTTATTCTTGTCAAAAGGTAATTTACATAGTTCAGATTATGAGGTTGAAGAAAAAGAAGAGGATAAAGAAGTTGAATCATCAAATATTCAATTAACTGCTAAAGAAACAATAAAGAAAGGTAAACCAGCTATTTCTGGTTTGCCAACTCAACCTTAAGGATGAATTCTATTTTTAGAATCCTTCTGTTAAAGTTGGTTTTTTAGGTGGAAACATCTCATCGAGTAATTTCTTATCATCATTTGAATTAGTCTTGAACCAACTGAAAGCTTCAATTTCATCTGTGGTTAATAATCCATAAACTAAAGCAGTGATTCCTTCAATAGTTAACTCTGTATAATCTTTAGCATCTTTTATTGTTTTGACAGAAATCTTTTTCTTGTTTGCTGTGATTTCATAAAAACCATTATTTTGTTCAATGATATCATCAGTTATCTTTAAAATAATTTTACCATCCACTTGGCTGTGTATTTTTTCAAGTGTTGTTTTGACATTAACTATTCTAGCCATAAAGATATTTTCAAGTTTATAATCTACCATAAAATAGTCACTAAACCAAGGATAGTAATCTGTTTCATTAACATAAATTGGTAATGTAATTTTCACAATTTGATCTGCATGTAGATATAAATAACCAAAAATTGCTGCTTTTGCTTTTGCTGTTCTAGTGAAGAACGCATTTTGTATGGTATTCAATGTACCTTCTTCTGACCATGAAAATCCCGAGCTGAAGCCTTTAGTTATGTATAGTAGTATCCCTTCTACTTTCCCAGTATCATTATATGCTACTGCACACCAAACAGGTGAGGGCCCTTCATATTCTTTCCATCTCTTTTCACTTCTTGGTACCCCACCATGGATTTTCAACATTGCTTCTTGGTGTAATTCCTTATATAAATTAAAAACATCACTTAATCTTTCCCTTTTAACTGTGTATCCTTCTGGGAGATTTCGCCATTTTCTTAACACATTAGGATTGATTTCAATTTTATAAAATGGTGGAGCATTTACATAACCATATCGTCCATAAAATGTATCTTTAAATGGATAAAGTGTAGAAGTGTCAAAGCCATCATTATACATTTTCTTTAGAAGATAATTCATTAATTCTCTAACATAGCCTCTCCTTCTCATTTCAGGAGCGCTAACAACCATTGCTATACCATTCATTTTAACTAGATTACCACGAATATTTTGTTCAAATGGTATAGCTCTAGCATTAGCAACTATTTGTTTGTCAACTTCAACTAGGAAATTTTCATCACAAGTTAGCTCAAATCTCTTTATCATCCTTTCTCGAGTGCCAACTGAATCGAACCCATAACTATAAGCTGTTAATTCATGAATTTTATCAAAATCATCCATTGTTGCTTGTCGAATTATCAATTTAACTCACCGATTAACTATTATAATTTAGCGTCTTTTGATACCTTTTCCCATAACTCTCTTGAGGATAACTTGAACATTTGAGCTTTGTCTTCTAAGTAAGCATACACTGAACCATGTTTTGAGCCATCAAGTAACATCATTATAGCTTCTTTAGCTACACGCAGTCTTTCATATTGTCCTATTATCCCGATGGTATTCCCAAAAACTGAAATATTGGTTGCTGTGGTTTCCTCAATTATTTTTCTTGTTCTCCCTTCTCTCCCTATAACTCGTCCTCTCATTCTTTTAATCTTATTTGGATTAGACCCTACAATTATTTTCATATTAATAATTTCAAGATAAATATCTTCTTCTAGAAGATTAAAAGCTACTTGTGGATTAAATCCTCTGCCTACTGCATGTACAAAATCACGTGCTTTAATTATTAGGAATGGGTCTTCAATATCAGGTACAGAGTTGATAAAAACTTCACCAGTTTCACTATCAATTTCTAATTCCACTCCTGCTTTAGTTTCTAATCGTTTTTTAACTGATCCTTCTGGACCAATTAGTGCACCAATTCTATTTTGAGGGATGGTAACCATGAAAGTGCTAGCGTCGCTGCTATCTTCGTAATAATCCAAATAATTTATCCTCCTAGAGTTTGTCTTTCTGTTCTTGCTTTAAGGATTTTGCATTATTATTGAATAATCAATATATTCGTTATTTTATTACTTTATATCAAAAGCTAAAATTTTGTCTGAAGGTAATTCGCCTGTTAATTGTTTAAATAATTTATTTGGCTCGATTAGTTTAACATCCCAAGTATAGAAAAATTGAGTGATATTTTTAATATCTCTATAGAGAAATATTTCAGCATAAGGATGTTCTAATAATACTCCTTGTGAAATATCAATAAAATAAATTTTTGGGGTATAAATCATATTATACTCTGATAAATCTGCATGTACTAATCCGGCCTTTCTGTATAATTTTTTAATATTATCAATGACTTCTTTATAGGTCGCTTGAGGATCTTCAATTTCCACTTCTTTCAATAATTTATATGGAATACTATCTTTGCCAATGAATTCCATAACAACAACATCTTTTAAACAAGCGATAGGTTTTGGTACACTAACTTTTGCTTTTTCAGCTCTTATGAGATTTTTGTACTCTTTTTTTGCCCAAGCATAAACAAATGATCTTTGATCCCTTTTTATTTTCGTAAATCTTGGATCTCCAATGATATACGTTTGTAATCCTTTGAAGATATTTGTTGATGTGCGATAAATTTTAACAGCTAATTCATTACCATCAGGTGAAAAAGCATGATAAACGTTAGCTTCTTTTCCCGTTGAAATTATTCCTGTCATTTGATCTATTATTTTTCTTTTTCGAAGGTTAAAGAGTGTAGTCCTAGTTTCAACATCAAGTACTGCTTCAACCACTTTTAGTTCATCAGTATCTTTAGTTTTTACTTTTTTCTTGTCGATACGTTCTTTTTGTAAATTGTCAGCTTCAATTAATTTTTTTATTATTTGGTTATCATTATCAATTTCAAGGAGCGGTTCTTCCTCTAATACTTCATTAAAAGATTCTTTTGATTCCTTATCTTTTCCCATATTAGTCTCACCTTCCATTATGTAAAGTAGTGTTCTGAGAAGTATTTTTTGATAACCAAATCATCTTTTTAATAACTATCATATCATTCCACCAAAAAATATTTGGGATTATCAGTGGTGGTAAAATAAAAAAGCTATTGTAAAATTAGTCGAGTTTTATATAACCTTTCTTTTCAAGCCAATCGGCTTCATTACGGTTATAACGCCAAACTAAATCTCCTCTAGAATCTTCTTGTAAACCATACCATGGCATTACACTAACAATATCATTTTGACGACACCAGAGTCTTTTTCTAAATTTGCCTGGTATTCTGACAATTCTAGAATTACCATCAGTACAGCTAACCATAATTCTATCAGCTCCTAGGATTTGAGTGACAACTCCCAGTATTTCACCATTCTTTGGTAAGCGTACTCTGATGAATTCAGTTTGACCTTCTGACCCAACAACTTTTACTGAAGTTGATTGATCTTCATCTTCGTTTTTATTACTCCTACTTTTAGTTTTACCGCCTTTTTGAGGCTTACCTTTTTTATTTGAACTTAAGTTTCGCACATTCCTATTAATTTTTTAATAACAATTTTAGAATCATTGCACTTACTAAAAAGTCTTTGGATTAAAAGTAGTAATTTTTTCTTGTTTTTAAAGCTAAATATAAGATTTTTAACTTCATAATAATGAAATATTATTTTTTCTATATTTTTTATTTTTTGATAGTAATTATAGGTAAATCTTTTTATGAGATAAAAGAGATATATTTTAAAAAGTATATCTCTTAAATAGGGGATAATATTAAAACGAAAGAGTTAGAGGGTCAATTTAATGTCAAGGGAAAGTAATCCTGTTTTTGGTTTAACTGATGATAATATCTATCTCAGTAAGATTTTACTTTTTACTCCAAATGCCCTTGATGTTGCTGAAAAATTACAAGAATTTAATGATACAACAGTTAACACAAATTGCCTAAATACAATTGGTATGTATCCTTTGATATCTAGAATAGAAACTTCTTTAGGCCAACTTTGCATGTCGATTTGGATAATAAATCCAAATGATCGATTCGAGCAATTTAGAATGGCTTATTATTCAGGAGCTTCTCATTGTATTATTTTAACTGAGAAAAAAAGTGATTTAGCTCAAATAGTTAATCTTTATAGAATAACACCAAAAGGTGTACCTTTAACAATTATAACCAAAAACAAACCCCTATCTCAAGTTGACACTCAGTATATTATAAATGACGATCAAAATCAGACGAATATTTCATTGAAATCCTATAAAGATATTTTATCTATTACTGCTATTTTTGAAGATATAGGTAGAAAAATAGCTCGTGATATTTTGGCTGGTGAATATCAAACCTTTTCACCACAATTGGTTAAACCATCAAATATCTTCAAATTGATCAATAAGAAATCATATGATAAAGCAAATGAGTTAGTAAGTAGATTGGGTTATGAATTGGAACCTGATGGAATAATCAATGTTCATAAAGATGAATTCACTTTTGAGATTGATTTTTATCGCAATCAAGTAAAAGCTAAAATGACAAATTGCATTTCTTGTGATAAACGTTGCAAGCATTATCGAAAATTATGTGTTTTAGAAGAAAATCAAGGTTATTCAAATTCAATACATTTTGATAATTTAAGAGCATTAGCTATTCTATATTCAATTCATGATGGTGATTTTGAATTAATTCCTGGTTCAAAACCTAGAGAAGACATTAGAAACCAACTGAAAAAGCTTAAGGATTTGTATGAAGTAAATTGCTCTTATGAAAAAGAGGAAGAGGAATTTCAGAGGTTATATAATTCGAATAAGAAAAGAAGGAATAAAATTCCTAAATAATTTTATAATATGAATTATTTTATTAATTACTCATTTTATGTACATTAAAAAGAATCTTAAATATTGATTGTTTAATTTTAATGATTGATATAATGAATTATTATTTATTGATAACATGGTGGAAAAAATGAGCATACAACAAGTAAACATATTACCTTTTGTTATTGATCCTAAATCTCGAAATATTCCAATTGAAGCAGAACTAGCTTATGTAGTTGGAGTTGTTGGTGACAAAATAAAGAAAGGTGGAATATTCAAACGTTCAAAGGAACGATTAACTCAAGTATCGAAGTTCTATTGGAGAGTGATGATTGACACAATCCAAAATCGTATTATTTTAGTGGATTCGTTGGGAATATATGGCGGGGGAACAGAAGTACAAGATTTATCCCTTTCAAATGTTACTGCCCAATTAAGAGCTATCCAAAGCGCTTCAACAGTAAATGCTTTTTCTGAAAATCTTCAAGAAGCTAATAGAATGCTAATATTATCTCCGATAAAATATCCTATTTTTACCCAAGGTTTCACCCGTTCAACAATTGATATAATAAAAAATAATGCTTATGTTGACAATATAGATACACCATTAATTCTTCCAACTTTCGAGCAGACAATTAGCGAGGACATTTTAAAACGATTAAATGAAATTCCAGATTTTGCCGAAGCAAAAGATAACCTTGATGATTTATCACATAATTGGTTAGGTGAGATTAATGATCGTATAACCAGAACTGAGCAAGAATATGCTAGTAAAATAAATAGACTTGAGGAAGATGTTAATCGAAGAATAGCAATGTTCAAAGAGAAAATGGATAAAACAATAGATTTCAATTTAGAAAAGGCAAACAAAGCGATCTATAAAGAATTATCTGATTTTGAATCTAGCACCTTGGGATTAACAGGTTTAATTAATCCTATTCAAGAAGAAGCTCGTAAAATTTTGAATGAAGTGCCATCTTTAGAAACACCAAAATTCCAAGCTAATATGAAAAATTTCTTAGAAAAATCGAAGAATCAAATTGATGGATTTAATAATAAAGCAAAGGAATTAGAAGAAGATAGGAAAACACTCGTCAAGAATCTTAATGGGATAACAAATCAATTTATGAAAAGCAAAGAAGATGCAATCAATGAATTCGAAACAAATAAAAATAGAATTTTGGCTGAATTAGATGATTTGCGTATGAACCGTGATAAAACTATTTCTGAATTAACGGAAATGCGTGATCTTATCAAACAAAATACTGATTCTTTAGGAAAGAAACTTTTAGCTGTTGTAGAAAATAGAAAAGATGTAGTGAACAAATCAACCATCTCTTCAGGGGCTAATCTTCCAGTTGATGTAGTATTATCTTTATTCTTAATTAAATTCCAAGAGAAAAACGATACCAGGTATTTTGTTATTCCACCATTATGTAAACAAAAACAGAGAAGTGCTGATTATCCTAATGCTGAAATGGATTCAGCTATCATAGATGGTAAACGTGTGGCTGATAAATTAGCAGAAGACATCGTTTTTAATAGACGATTAAGATCATCATTTGATGCTTTGAAATCCACTAATTATTTAATAACAGGTGAATTTAGTGGCGCTGTAAAACAAGGTGCTGATTATTTGCTTGAAAATAATCTGATTAGTAAAAAAGGTCATAAAAAGATTCTTGAATTGCTCGATGACCTAGAATTTTAACTAAGGTGAAAACTTATGTCTCAAGGAAAGATAGCTATTGTAGGTGGCGTTCCTGGTGTTGGAAAAACAACGGTAATTAATAATGCTCTTGAAATAGCTAAAAAGGAAAATTTTGCAATTGAAACTTTCGTTTATGGTTCTGTTATGATGGAAATAGCGAAAGAAGAATATAATGTTCAACATCGTGATCATCTTAGAACACTATCAGCTGAGGTTCAAAAAGACATTCAAAGAAAAGCTGCTCTAAAAATAGCTGAACGTGCAGCTGGAAAAGTTACTATTGTCGACACTCATTATACCATTAAAACTGGTGCAGGGAGTTTTTTACAAGGAATCCCTAGTTGGGTATCAGATAGTTTGCAAGCTAATATGTTAATATTAATTGAAGCTGATGTTGAAGAAATATCCTTACGACGGTCATCTGATGATTCACGCAAAAGAGATGAGGACCCTATCGATGTTTTACGAGAACATCAACTAATCAATAAAACAGTTGCTTCTACAATTTGTCAAAAAACAGGTGCATTGCTGGCAGTTGTTAAAAATAAGCAGGAGCAAGCTGATATTGCTGGTCAACAATTGTTCAATCATTTAAAGAGCTTGACTATGTAAGATTTTTTTTTCTTACACTTTTTCCTTCTTTTTCTTAAATATTTAACGATTCTACATAAAAAATTTAAAAAGCAATGATATTATATGACCATAAAATAATATTATTTATTTAATGGAAGTAGAAACAAATGGCAGGAATTTGGTTAATAGGTGCTTATGGAGCAGTTGCCACAACAACAATGACTGGTATTGCTGCAATCAAAGCAAAAGCCGCTCCAAGAGTACAAGCAGGAATAGTCACTGAAGCTCCTGAATTCGATCCAATACGAAGTAAATATCCTCTTGAAAATATAGCTTTAGGTGGTAGTGAAGTTCGATTTTTGGATAGAAATGCATTTCAAGCTTCGGAAAAAATCTGGGAAGAAAATTATCATTTCCAAAGAAGTTACCTTGACGCAGCTAAAAATGAACTTTCAAAAATTAATGCTAAGAAAGGTACGGCAATAAATTGTGGCCCAGGTGTTGATGCTTTAGGTTCACTAGAAACTTTGGAAAATGATGGTTTAACACTTTCTGAAATAATTGGTCAATTAATGAAAGATTTTGAATCGTTCAAAAATAAAAATGGTGAAGTGTGTGTTATGAACACCGCTTCAACAGAACCTCACATTACTTTAACTGAAGAACATCAAACACTAGATGGTTTTGAAGGATTAGTTGATGAAAATAAGGTTGAGAAAGTAACAGCTAGTATGTTATATGCTTATGCTGCAATCAAGAAGAAAATACCTTATGGTAACTTTACACCTTCACATGGTGCAACAATACCAGCAATAAGAGAATTAGCAGTAAATGAACGAATACCTCATTATGGAGATGATGGCAAAACAGGTGAAACGCTCATGAAGACAACATTAGCTCCAATGTTCAAAATGAGAAACCTCAAGATTTTGGGTTGGGCTGGTTTTAATATTCTCGGCGATGATGATGGTGTTACTTTAAGCAAAGATAGTAATAAAGAAAGTAAAATTGAAAGCAAAGATAAAGCCATCAGTAGTAGCATTGGTTATTCACCTTTCTCAATAACCGAGATTAAATATTTCCCACCATTAGTAGATCACAAAGTTGCTTGGGATTATATCTCCTATAGAGGCTTTTTAGGAACAAAAATGGCTCTGCAATTTACTTGGCATGGTATTGACTCCATCTTAGCTGCACCAGTTGCTATAGACATTGCCCGTAGTCTCATGTTTGCAAAATCTCGAGGAGAATTTGGAGCTATCCATGAATTAGCTTTCTTCTTTAAACATCCAATAGATGATATCATAGGAAATACTTTCATCCAATATCAAATTTATACAGATTGGGTAAACGAAGGAAAGAAAGTTGAATTAGAGAAAATGCAAGCAAAGATCGTATCCAAATAAACTTAATTTATGATCAGTAGGAGAATTTTTTTCTCCTAAACTTTTATTTTTCTTAATGTTAAAGAAATTAGAAATAACCAAAATTACTATTCATAAGAGGAGTTTGTAGATGACAAAGACAACTTCATATGAAGAACGATTAATCAGTATTGAAGAGAAATTAAAATCTATAAATTCAGATCAAAGATGTGAAGCAATAATTGAGTTATTAGATATCCCTTCTGAAAAATCAATTCAATTATTAGAAGAGGTTTTGGCTAAAGAGTCATATAATGGCTTGAAAGACGTTGCACTTATCGTTCTGGCAAAAATCAATACTTCAGAGATTTTTCCAACTGTAAAAAAGATCTTCTATGATTACTCTGAACAGAAAAGATTTCGAGCTCGAGCAATATGGATTTTAACTTTGCTTGAACCAACAATCCCTTTTGATTTTATGAAGGAAGTACTAACAGATAAGGATGATGAAATCGTTTTTTGGGGTATAAGAACACTATTAAATTATCCTAATTTAACGCCTTATTTTGATATATTGAATAATTTGTTGTTAAAGAACAATTACTCATTAGTTCGTCACCAAGTTGCTTGGTTATATGGCTTAAGGAAAGTAGTTGAAAACCGGAAAATCCTAGAGAAAAAGGTAATTGAAGACACTAATCCTTTAGTAAGACAAAATTGTGCTTGGGCGCTAGGGAGATTAGTTGTTTTTGAATCAGCTACTGCTTTATCAACAGCAATGCAGAAGGAAAATAATAGTCTTGCTAGAAGACAGATAGCTATTTCTTTAGGTGTTGTTGTTAGTAGTTTGGAACATCAAACAATAGTTTTATCCGAAGAAAAAAAAGCAATATTAGATCGCGCAATAAAAGTATTATTAAAATTTCTTGAAGAAGACTCATCAACTTATGTTCGCAGAGCTTGTGCAGAAGCTTTGGGTAACATTCAAGATAATAGAATTTTAAATAAATTATCTGATTTGTTATCTTTAGATACAAATTCTTTTGTTCGAAGGGAAATTATTTATACTTTAGAAAAAACGGGCGATCCTCGAGCATTAAGCATACTTCAAAAAGCTTTGAAAAGCCATTATCCAATGATAGTTGAGGCTGCAAGACAAGCTATTAAAACTCTCGAGAAAAAAACATAATCTTTTTTGAATATTCATTTTTCATTGAATAATAAACTGAATAAAAACAGTTTTATTTGCATAGGCGAAATGGAATAAAGTTAATTATTTGAGAGATCCTTAATATGCACCCATTACTAAGAGTTCTAGGATATATGAAACCAAAAACATGGGGATTATTTATTTTTGTATTATTTACAGCAGTATTAGATTCTGCTTTTACACTCTTCATACCATGGGTAGCTCGAGAAATAATCAATAAGGTATATTATGATGCAAATGCTTATGCATTTAAATTATGGATTCCAATCTATATTGCAGCTGGTTTTCTCTCAGCAATTTTCCGTTTTCTTCAAAGGTATTTCAATGAATATATCTCACAAATAATCATTTTTGATTTAAGGAATACACTTTATTCAAAAATTCAACAGCAATCAATTGATTTCTTTGATAGAATGGAAACAGGTCAATTAATCTCTCGAGGTACTAGTGATATTGATGCTATTAGACGATTATTAAGTATAGGTTTGCGTATTTTTCTAAGAGCATTATGTTTGTATGCAGGTATCTTTGTGCTAATAGGAATGATGGATTGGCGTTTAATGCTCATAGTTATTGGTGTAGCTCCAATTATGTTTATAATTATGTTCTCTTATACAAGAAGAGTTCGTCCCCTCATGCAAGCTGTTCAAAATAAATTTGGTGACATGAACAATGTTATTGCTGAAAATATTTATGGTGCTAGAGTTGTTAGAGCTTTTGCAGCTGAAAAATTTGAGACATCGAAATTTGAACTTGAAAATGAGCGCTATCTTGAAATGAATATACGTTTAGCTCGTTTGCGTGCATATATAACAACTCTTTATCCTTTAGTATTAACACTAGGATCATTTTTATTGCTATATTTTGGTGGTAGAATTGTTATTGCTGGTAATTTGTTAGTTGGTGATTTAATAGCAATTAATTCCTATTTGATATTATTACAAACACCAACAAGATTCTTATCATTTGCTTTATTACATCTCCAAGAAGGAACTGCTTCATTAAATAGAATTTTTGAAGTTGTAGATATGCAAAAGAATATTTTTGAAAAAGAAAATGCCTTTGAAATGGATAGAATTAAAGGATTAATAGAGTTTAATGATGTTACTTTCTCTTATATTAAGGATAATCCACCAGTAGTAAAAGAAGTAAATCTAACTATAAAACCCGGAGAAACTGTTGCTTTTCTAGGAACAACAGGTTCAGGTAAAAGTACTATTGTTAGTTTAGTTCCGAGATTTTACGATCCAGATATAGGTTCGGTTATGATTGACACTATAGATATCAAGGATGTTACTTTGGATTCACTAAGAAAGCAAATTGCTATAGTTCAACAAGAAGCGTTCCTTTTTGCTCGAACAATAAAAGAAAATATTGCATTTGGAAAACCTGATGCAACAGATGAGGATATAATACAAGTTTCTAAAATTGCTCAAGCTCATGATTTTATCATATCTTTTCCAAATGGATATGATACAGTAGTAGGAGAACGTGGTGTCACTCTTTCTGGAGGTCAGAAACAACGGTTAACGATTGCACGAGCGTTGTTACTACAAAATCCTATTCTAATAATGGATGATTCATCAAGCGCTTTAGATTTTGAAACAGAGAATCAATTCCAAAGAGCAGTTAATGCCCTAATCAAAAATCGTACAACTTTAATCATCACACAGCGATTATCTACAATTAAATTTGCCACTAAAATTGTTGTTATGGATCAAGGTAGAATAGTCGAGATTGGAACGCATGAAGAATTGATAAAACTAAGAGGTCTCTATAAAGACCTTTATGAAACTCAATTATTAGAACAAGAATACGAAGTTTCTATTGATTTATTAGCAAAAACTGATTCAGAAGTATTGGAATTAGATGATACTACAGGAGGACAGAAATAACAATGGGTTTTAGAGCACGTACAGGAGGACATTTTGACGCACTTATAGAAGACGAAGAACAAAAAGAACGACCAAAAGTTGCTTCAGATTGGGTACTAGCTAAATGGATTATTAATTATATGTTTAGAGAATACAAAGCTCAATTTTTATTAGCTGTGTTATTAGTTGGTTTAGGATCAGTTCTAAGTTTAGCTTCTCCTCAAATTATGAGATATTTAATTGATAATGTATTTGATAGCACAACTTTAACAAGTGATGAAAAATTAACCAATCTATTATTATTTACACTGACACTATTAGGAGTGGCAATTATATCTGCGGTTGTCGATATTGTAAGAACTATTTTACTCTATAAAATTGGATATAATGTCGTTAAGAAAATTAGAACAGATACATTTAGCCATATGCAAAATATGTCCATAAAATATTTCGATACTCAAGAATCAGGTAGATTAATCTCAAAAATAACTAATGATTGTGATAAAATCAACGAGCTAATGAGTGGTGGAATTATAACTTCAATAATCGACATGTTAACACTCATAGGCATTATTGGCATGTTATTTTGGATGGATTGGAAGCTCGCATTATGGGTTTTAGTCTTATCAATACCTATTACCCTTTTTATTAGCTGGACTTTCAAAATTCGAGCTAGAAAAGCTTATAGAAAAACTAGGAAAACAATTGCAACAGTTACTGCTAACTTATCTGAGAGCATTTCAGGTGTTAAAGTGTCAAAATCCTTTACAAGAGAAAATAGAAACATCCAGGAATTTAGAACTGTAAATGAAGAAAATAAACAAGCAAACATGAAAGCTATAGCTGTCTTCGCTACAACTTTTCCACTATTTAATTTCCTAGCTTCAGCGATTATTGGTTTTGTTTACTTTTATGGAGGTTATACACAAATCTATCCTGAAACCATATTTATCCATTTAGTATCAGTTGGTCAAGCAATTGCTTTCACTCAATATATTGGCAATTTCTTCCAACCAATATTGAATCTAACAATGTTCTATAATACATTCCAATCCACTATGGCTGCTACAGAACGTGTTTATGAATTAAATCATACTTATTCTGATGTTATTGAAAAGAAAGACGCTGTAGAATTGCCTGAAATTGAGGGTCATATAAAATTCAAAGATGTGGTTTTTGGTTACAAGGAAAATGAATTGGTATTAAATAAATTCAATCTGGAAGTGAAACCTGGGGAATCAATTGCTATTGTTGGTCCTACTGGTTCAGGTAAAACAACGATAATAAATCTTCTAGCTCGATTTTATGAGATACAAGATGGTGAAGTCACAGTTGATGGTTATGATGTCAGAAATGTTACTCTGAATTCCCTTCATAGGCAAATGGGAATAGTCTTACAAGATCCATTCCTATTTACTGGATCAATTGCTGATAATATTATTTATAATCAAAAGGATGTTCCATTCGATGAAATACAATTGGCTGCTGCAGCAGTAAGTGCAAACGAATTTATTGAAAGATTACCAAAAAGCTACGATACTCAAGTAGGTGAGCGAGGTGGGAAATTATCTTTAGGACAAAGGCAATTAGTATCATTTGCTAGAGCATTATTACCTAATCCTAAAATACTGATTTTAGATGAAGCAACTTCATCAATCGATCCATATACTGAGCTTATTATTAAAAAAGCATTGAAAAAACTCCTTTCAGGTAGAACATCAATAATTATTGCTCACCGTTTATCGACAGTTAGAAATGCTGATCGTATAATTGTAATTAAAAATGGTAAAATCATTGAACAAGGAACAAATAACGAATTACTTGCTCAAAAGGGAGAATATTTCAAACTATACCAATTGCAATTCAAAGATCAAGAAGAGAATAATCATTAAATTCACTGCTAATAACAATGCTTTTTAAGCTAATCTGAAATGTAAATAAAATCCAAAATTGCTGGTGTAACCTATGAAAGCTGAAACAAAAGCTAATTTAAAGAAAATCCTCCCTCCACCAGTAATTCTACCTTTATTATTTTCCTATTTGGTTGAGCATGTAGCTATTTCAATCTATTGGATTTTCTTTGGTATTGATTTATTCGAAAATTTAACAAGCTCTTACTTTGAAATAGCCCTTATTTTTGCTATCCCAGCTGTTGTTTCAACAATTGGTACAGCTTTTTTAAGTAATTATTCAGATAAAACAGGTAAAAGGAAACGTCTTCTCTTTCTATCACGTATTGCCTTGTTATCGCAGTATATTCTTCTAATCTTCTTTAGAGGGAAAGTTTGGTCCGTTCTATTAATATTGGTTAGTTTTGGTCTTATGACACAAATCTATTATCCCACACACAGTGCATTAATTACCATTATTTGCCCTCCTGATAGAAAGGGGGAAGTTAGTAGTTATCAAGTCTTATTTGCTAGTGCTGGGTGGATGATTGGCAGTAGTGTCTCGAGTATTATCTACAATAGTTTCAGCATAAATGGTTGTATGATTTTTTCAGCTGTTTTTGCTCTCGCTTCAGGTTCCATTGCATTGATTTCAACATCCAAATCTTGGGCAAGTAGAACAGAAGGCAAACAAGAGGAATTGGAAGATAAGTTAAGTGACCATGAGAATGTTAAGTTGGATAATGAAGTGCATATGAGTGAAGAAATAGTACCTGATGTTAAAAGTTTTCCAGCAAGACTTTATACTTTAGAAGCAAGTGAAAGACCAAAGAAAAGCTATCTGGAAATAATTAAACAACGAAAAGTCATTGTTCTAATAGTAGTATTAATTGTTATAGATTTTGGAATTGGCCCATATAATGTTATAAGTAATCTTTATCTTGAAAAAGCCGGTCTATCACATGAATCGATTTCATTATCAAATACCATTGCTACAGCTTTTGGTATGATAATCTTACTGATTGTTGGTCGATTATTAGATATTTCCGGCCGTAGATTAGTATTTCTACTTTCAATTGCTTTCTATCCATTGATTTATTCGTTGATGTTCTTTCTCTCGAATTTCCCAGTAGCAATTTTCGCTGTCTATCTATTTCCGTTATATGCTCTGAAAAATCCAACATCAAATGCAATTATGGCTGATATAACACATGAAGATGAACGTTCGCGAGGAATGAGTCTCATAAGCATTGAGCAAATACTTGCAGGAAACACTGGTGCAATAATAGGTTGTCTAGTTGCAGATAATTTCCCAACAGATGTATTTCCTTATTTCATTTCAGATGGAATATTTGTTTCAGCTCTCTTTCCAACAATTTTTGGCTTTATTGCTTTGATAATGGCGATTTTTCTAATAAAAGAAACGAACCCAAAAACAATAGAAAGACGCCTGAATGCTCAGGCTGTAAAAAGTGAATAGTAGCAATTAGCTAGTTGCTGATTCGACAACTTCTTCACAAGATATCTCTCTTAATACTTCTTTAATAATATCAGGCGGAATTTTCATTTCATTAGCTACTTGCATTGGGTCAAAAATGGATGCTTTTTTCCGCTCTCTATTAAGAATCAATGAAATTTCAGCTTTTAATCTATCAAAAGAATAGAATACTTTCTGAGCATTATCAAGAACTGCCATATAAATTGCGGATAAGAATTCCCTTCTTACAATGGAAACTGCATCATTTGGTTGTATGTTAAATTCCTTAGTTATTGCTTCTAAATCTATACGGCCCCATAATTCAAATTCTGAAAAGAAGTAATTTCTTATCGCTTTGATTTTCTCATGGGAAATGAAAACATCTTTATTAATTGGTTGACCTTCGATTTTTCGTGATATTTGTAAGCTATCTATTAAATAATCTGAAAGAGGTAAGGATCTATCTGTGGATGAAAAGATTGTTCTGTCAAATGTTCCTTTTTGGTTTAGATCGTAAATTATTCTATTTTTAGTGGCATTCATTATCTTTCTTAATCGTCCATGTGAAATATAAGGCAAGGAAGCTATTAGATCCCAAGCTTGTCTAACCTTAGAAGTGTTTATTAATTTCAATAATTGAGCAATAATTTTCGTATGTTTAACTTTTTTAAGTTCAGCAAATTCCATTATTCGTAAGAAAATTGTCTCAAGAGAATCCATATCACAACCAGCCATTCTATTAACAGCTGTCTTTGCTAAAAGCTCAACTATTATAGGTTCAATATTCTTTCTAGCTTTCATAACTCGTATGAATTTTAGAATAGCATTATCGTAAGCATTAGCAGCATCTTTTATTGCTCCTATATCCTCTAACACCTTTCCTGCTAAATTAATAAATTTGTTTGACAAGCTAGTAGGTATTTGTGGTTGATCAATAAAAGCAATTCCTCTATTGAAGCATTTAGTTGCTACCTCATGAGCTTTTTGTTTATTATTTACCCTAATCGCTGATTCGGTTGCAACCTTATAACAACGATAAGCAATATTGTGATCAGCATCCCATTCACGAGTTTGGAAAATTCTATTAATTAACCTATTGGAATTTTCTTCATCATTTGCTTCATCAAATGCTTCAACTGCTATATCATAAAAAATCATAGATTCGACTATTTTTGTTTCATTAACAAGTCTATCTCCAGCATTTAATGCAAATAATCCAATATTTTTTAGTTCAGTTTGCATTGTTAATAAATCATTGATTTTTAATGCCGCATCTAAATAACTAATGGTTTCTTGATATTTTTTCTTATCAAACAATCCTTGAGCTGTAATAAAACAATTTTCAGCAATCATTGCTGCTTCATTAGGATTATTAAGATCGATGTTCATTATTGCTGCATGTTTTAATCGATAGGCTGAATCATGAGTTCCTCTTTTCAATATTTTTTGCAAATTCCGTTGAACATCTAATACATCATCTTCAGCTGCTTGTTGATTTCTACTTAAAACTTCAATTCGTAAACAACTTTCTATTATTTTCTTCCCTATTTGGAAATCAGATTCGCTTTTAGATACCTTATCACCAAATGATGAAATATTCTTAATATAACCACCAATTACATTGTAATCTATTGATGCTCTTTCTGAATTTGGTACTTCATATCCTTCCAAACCTTGAATTATATCTTCTAATGTTGAAAGTACAGTATTTGGATTAGTTGATGATAATTGTAAAGCAAAATCTAAAAGTGCTGTAATTACTGTTGTCATTAAGATTTCATTTTGACTTTGTATAGCAATATCTCTAGCTGTGAGTAAAGCTTCATATCCTCTGATAGAACACATATTACTAATCAAATCCTTAGATCCAAGTTTTACAAATTCCTTCCCAATGTTGTCAATAAAGTCAACATTTTTTATTTCTAGGAATAGTTGATAACAATAACCAAGCATTTTGTAATTAATCTCTAAATCTCCTTCTTGACTTAATGTTAATAGCTGTTCGTAAGTTTTTAATCCTATTTGAGATAGAAGCTCAGGATTATTTGCATCCCGTGCTAATTTGATAGCATTATCCAAGAAATAAAGTCCCAATTGCGGTTTATCCATCATTATATCAGCATTAGCTCTATTAATTAGAATTGCAATTAACTGAGAAATAACATCAATTCTTCCTAATTTCTTAAAGATAATTAATGCATCTCTAATTAGTTTACCTATCATATTCCATTCAGTATCTAGAGTGAGTTTTATTGCTTCAACGTATGTTTCAGCTAATTGTTGAACCATCGCTGTTTGTGTAATCTCTAATTTACTTATTATTTCCAATGCTTTTGCACCAGCAATGGAATTTTTCTTTTTGATAGTTTCAATTGATAGTTTTAATCCTAGATCAATAACTTTGTTCATTTCATCAGGTTCAGGGCTAGTTAGAGCTAGTTTCAAAGCTCGGTTCAAGAAAAATATTCCAATAGCTGATTTTCTATTTGGTAGATTTTGATTTGCTGCAGATAGGTAGATGCTGATAATAAGCGATAAAATGTCAAATCTCGAGATTTTTTCTACTAATAATCTGCCTTTCTCAAGAATCATTACAGCTTTTGTTAATTCATTTTCTTCCATGAATCTTCTAGCAGATTCAATTACCTGCCTTGTGATACCAACTGCAGAATCAATGTTATTATCTCTTACATAATAATCAACAGCTTTTTCTGATGTTTCTAAAGCTTCTTTGACATTACCATCGGAAATATTACTCATGATAATATTAATGCAAGTATCTCCAGCTCTAGTGAATGCTCCAGCACTTTCAAAAATTGTTGCAGCTAATTGGTAAATCTCATTAGCTTTTTGGGTGTCATTTTGTGCTGTTTCGCTTGCTTTCGCAAGAGTGATGTCACCAAGTTCTAAACAACCAGTTGTATTTTTCGTTTGTAATTCAATATCAATTGCTTTTTTAACTGATAAATTACCACTTCTTGAGAAGCCCGATTCTACAAGTATAAAACCTGAAGTTAAATATATTTTAGCAGCTTCATGTGCCCCTAATTTTTCATTTGCTATTTTAGCTGCTTGATCAATGAATTCTATACCACTTGTTTCATCATCTTTCTGAACATAGTGTTGACTCATGAATAAACATAAATTCATAGCTTTATCATATTTGTTTGACGCTTTATAGAAATCAATTGCAGTAAAGATGAAATTCTTAGCTAGTTCATATTCCTCTCTGTTAAATAAATCCCCAGCTATATTAGCTACTTTATCCCCTTGTATTTCAAGTTGCTCCTTATTACTTTCTAAAATGGTTATTAATTGATTGAAAGCATTATTGACTGAATTGAACATCCCAGCATTCATAAGACTTTCAATTCTTAGATTATTTATTTCAACAGCAAATTCAAGGTTTGTTGATATGCTATAATTGGATGCCTGTTCCCATAATTGTTCTCCATCCATTATTTGACCTGTTCTTATTACTTCTTTTGTTTTCTCAACTAATTTATATAGAGCCTTTTTCTGTTCATCTATTTGGCCTGTTTTTTGATGAACAGTTACTATTTGTCCGGTAACAATTGAAGCATTTTGATAATCTTTCATCCCATATAATAAATCTGCAATTTCTTCTAATATCTTAACAGCCGCATCATATTCATTAGCTACCATCAATGTGTCAGATGCCAATAATACTAATCTAACACCTTCTACAATATTATTTATTTTAAGTAAGGTATTACACGCTTTCATATAGACTTCAGATGCGCTAATTGGTTGGACCAATCTTAGAAATGTTCCAGTTACTAAATCAACCAACTGTAGAGCAATTTCTATTTCATTTTCTAAAATTAATTGATTTGCTAAGACAGATAACTCTTCAGCTAACACTTGGGATTTTTCAATTTCATCTTTTTGTTCTAATAAATTATTAACTTGAACATAGGTATTGAAAGCACTTGGATAATCCTTTATAGTTACAAATGCTTTAGCTTGTGTTAAATAAATGTCAATTTCAGTATCTATTAATTTAGCAGTTGACGCCATATTAATTGCTACATCAAAACAAGTTACTGAAATTTCTCTATTTTCATTAGGGTTGTTTATTAATGATTTTGCTCCAATTTCAGCTGTTTTCAATATAGAAATCGCTAATTTCTCAAAATTTGTTGATTCAATAAATGATTTATTTGCTAGTTCAATTTGCTTTAAAGCTTCACTCCAAAGTTCCCTTAGAATATTAATTTCAGCTAGTGATAAGAATGCATCCCCAGAACGTTCTATATCATTTGTTTGTATGAATATTTGAGCTCCAGTTTCAATTAGCTCTTCACCAAAAATAAAGCTCCCTCTTGAAATGAAAGCCTTTCCTTGAGCTAGAGCTGCTTCACCTGCTTCACTAAGTAATCCTATTTGATTCAATATTTTAATGCCATTGCGAATAAAATCAGAAGCTTCATCATACATTTCCAGGCTATCTCTAAGATTACCACCTTGAACTATGATTAATCGAGCTAATTTTGCTAGATAATCCTTTTCACCTTCAAGGTTATTTTTGGCATAGTCATAAAATTCTCTTACTGAATACAAATCATTTGCTTCAAGAAATAGATTTGTAGCCTCTGCTAATATTTGATCGTGAGTTTCAAGGTTGACAAGAGCACTGAATTCCATTGCAGCAATAAAAAGATGTTTTGCAGCAATAATTACATCATTAGCTAAAGATTTCTGTGCAATATCAGTACAGTAAAAGGCTAATTGGATTACAGGGTCATTTTTCCCTAAGCTAATATATGCACCAATAGCTTTTCTTAGCTGTTCTATGCCATTTTCAATAAAACCATTTTCAATTAATAATTTAGCTGAAGTCGAAATTTTCCCTGCAAAAATCTCTGGGTTTTCTTCAGTGCTAAGAATTTTAGCTAATTGTTCCAACAAATCTTTTGCTAATTCTTTTTGATTGTGTTCAAACAATAAATCACTAAAATCATTAACGATTTCCGCTGCTTCTGTGTGTTTATCAATTTTTAATAAAGCATTAATAGTAGTATCAATATACGCTTTGCCTAAAACAAAATTGTGGTTAGTTACTATTAATCGTTTACCATTTTCAATTGTTATTTTAGTTAATTTTGCAGTTTCATTTGGATATAAATCACCTAATATCTCAAATATATAACGTAATTGTGTTAATGCTAATTCCATTTGATTTTGCGTAATAGCATATTCCACAAATTCAGTGATAAGATTGGATTCCGTTAATGGATCTTTTTGTCTAGCACATTGTGCTGCATTCATCAATAATTCTTTTGCTAGAATAATATCGTTATTTGCTAATTTGTTTTTAGCTGCAATAAGTAAAGGCGTTTGAGTAGAATTTATTTCAGATTCAAGCTCTATATCTTTAAACATTTTAGCTGCTTCAATTAAATGAAAGCTTGCCTTTTCATAATTTTCTAATCCAATATAAGATTCGCCAAACAATCTATGTGAATGAGCTGCTTTTTCAATATCACCAGCTTTAACTAAATTATCTACCGCACTTAAGGATAAATCCTCAGCTTCCATGTATTTTTGCTTTTTAATTAATTCAATTGCTATATATGTTAGATTAGAACCTATCTGATCAAATGATTGAACATCATTTAAGATATTGTTTGCTTCTTTGATATATTCAAAAGCTAAATTATAATTTTCATCTATGATTAAACTAATAGCAAACTTATAGATTGTATTTGTAATTTCAATAAATTTATCATTATTTTTTGCAAAAAGATAGGCTTTAGATGCTTTTGTTAGATATTGCATAGCTAAATTTAATCTCTCTCGTTGAAACATATTTTCTGCTAATTTAGTAAAGAATTCACCAACATATTCCAAATCTACTTTTTCTATTAAATGAATTAATGTTAAGAAATCGATTCCATATTTGAAATTACCTTTTTGGTCAAGTAGTGAATAGCCCTTCTCGATAATATCCTTAGCAATTGTTTTCGAAGTTTCTATATCATTGATTTCAACCAAAAGTGAAAGACTTAGCTGATAGAATTCTATTGAACTATCAATTTTCTTTTTATTGTAAAGTTCGTTACCAACTTCAGAGTATATAATTGCTGATTTTGATATAATATCATTTAATGGGAATTCTTTAGCTATAGCAATGACTTTATCCAATAATAATTTACCAGGATCATCTCTTTGGAAATAATCGCTTAAACCTTTGATAATCTTCTTTGAACCTTTACCAAGTAAAATGTCTTCGGAATACTCAATCAATTTTTCTAAAGGTATATTTGCTTGTTCAACTAATTGTTGTGATTTACAGAATTCAATTATTTGTTCAAAAAGTGTGAACCCCTCTTCTATATAATTACTCTCAAATAAAATTACTAATGCTTCAGTTTTACTTTGAATAACTAATTCTTTTTTATTAATTTCAATAAACTTGTCAGATGATTGATGTAATAACTCAAAACCTAAATTTCTATCTTCATCCTTTTTACTAACAAGCAAAGTTAGTGAATATTTTTGTAAAATCCAACCATACTCTATTTTTGTTTTTTCAATATCTTGTCCCAATAAAATTGCTGCTGATTCTTTCTTTTTAATTAGCTCAACAAGATCATTATATTTATTCTTTGAATTAGCTATTTCTAACAATTCATCTAAGGATTTGATAGCTAATTTAACATGATTCTTTTTTTCTTTATCAGTTGAAATAATATCTAATAACCCAAAAGTAAATTCAACAATTTGTTCAGAGTTTTCAGCTTTATGAGCATTGGAAATAGCTTTTAATAGAATTGATTCAGCCTCAGATTTTTTACCACTCTGTTGAAGTTCTTCAGCTGCAAGAAAATAAGTTTCAGCTGCATTTTTCCATTTTCCTTTTGCTTCCAAAGCTTCCGCTTTTTCAATATTTTGGGACATAATTTAATCCTCTAAAATTGCTTATTCATAACCTAATTTATACCTTTATGAATGAACATATCATATAAGATAAATAATAATAATTGCAAATATGATTATTAAGAAATTCTTCATAAGTTTTTAGTAAGAGATAAATCTCTCCAATAATTCACATTTGTTCATCTGGTGGTGGCGGTAAAGGAATTAACATGCCATTTTCTAGGTATTTTATTAACACCTTTAATATATCTTCTTTTGATAAATTAATTTCTTCATTTCCTAGAATTGCATCAATTAATTCTGTTACATAAAACACTTCATCTTCATTATCTTTCAAAAATTCAGTAAATGCTTTAGCTAATCTTTTTTCATTTTGTGTAATTGCTGTTAATCTCATCCTTTTAACATCTATTTTTAGAGGATATAAATACTCTAATCTGAGGTGTTTTTCTAAAAGATCAGTTGCTTCAGTAAATTGTGAAACAAATCCAGTGAAGTTTTCAAGTTGTTCTTTAAAATTTTCCTCAAATTCACTCATTAAATATTGTATTCGTTTCTTTAATAGAGGGCCAATTTTTTCACTAACTAATAAAGCAGCTTTTGATTGTTCTCCCTCATAAATAATGATCCAAAAACCTTCTCGACCAATTTCACTAAATATACCTATGCGTCTTTCAGTTTCTCCAGACATTTCTTCTGTAAATGTTCCAACAGCGCTAAGGAAACCGCTGGTTAAAGAAACGTCGATATTTTTACCAAATCCTTGACTAAATAAAGGTACACCTGATTGTGAATGAATTAAAATTACATGTTTTATTTTCAATATATCATTAAAGAATTCTGCACCAACTTTAAGATCAGCTTCTAAATCCAAAGGTAAATAATAATTTCTTTCTGGTGTTTCAGTAATATTTTCCTCTTTAGCTTCCTGCCAAATTAATTCTGAGTTTTCACCTATGCTAGTTATTGATTTTTCGACTCTTGATTTTATTTTATCAATACCGGGTTGTTCTTGGCTTTCAGTTTCTTGAGGATAAGGTGAATAAGGAGCATATGGATCACCAATAGAATAAGGGCTGCCATGTTTTAATGGTTCTATCATTGGTTTTTGTTTTGGCATTGGTTCTTTTTTACTAATAGGAGCTACATATTGACGACAACTGTAACAATAATATCTCCTATATTGTTCGATGAATCTAACTTGTGATTGACAATTTGGGCAAAAAGCATTTGTTGCATCTGGCATTGAAGTTGGCATACTTAATGGTGTGGTTCCCATACTTCCTTTAAAAGGTATTAAATCAGCATTTGGTTTCTCTTGGCTTTTATCCCTTGTCATATTAAATGCAATAATGCGCCTTTTATCGATTGAAAAAACTAAATCATTTAATCTATTACCTGATAAATCACCTATTCTTAAATCATTTATATTACTATATCCTTCATGGCTTTCAATCGTGTTTTGTCTTAATATGTGGAAAGATCCCTTTGCTGTACCGACCACTATTTCTAATTGTCTATCATTATCAACATCCCCAACAACACCACATGTAATGGCCCCATCTAGGTTGTGGGTTGACATCAAACGATTTCTCTTATAAATACTCAAACGACCATTAATTTCGCCTACTATTACTTCAGAAATACCATCTCTATCAAAATCACCACTAAAAATATGAGATGGTTCTGTTTCTACTCGAAATTCTCCCAGTAAATCGAATTTTTGCAATTGAGGTCTAAACTCTATTTCTTTGAATACCCCTTCTTTAGATCCAATGACAAACCCTATTTGTCCATTACCGTTATAATCGCCAGTTGCTAAGTGTCGTATTGGATAAGCAAAGATTTTACCTAAAGAAAACCCCCGGACTTTATCCCATTGATGTTTCTTGCCAGGAATTCTCTCTATCATAACAACTTCACCATTAGCACAACCGACAACGACCTCTGATAATTTGTTACCATTTAGGTCACCTGGTGCAGCAACTAAAACGCTGGAAGGTAAGCGAATGCCATCTTTAATATCCTTGCTGAAAAATGGTTTGCCATTACGTGAATTAATTCGTACTACTCCTTTAATATCTCCAGTAACTAATTCAAAACCTCTATCAAGGCTTGTTTGTGCTATACACATAGTGTTGATTTGTTCATTAACTCGTATGCCATAATTTATCATATGTTTTGGATGCACTACAAATATATCAGTACCATTTTTTGCTATTCGAGCAGCCATAACCTCTGAGATTCCATCTGCATTGAAATCGTGTGTTAATAATGAATGGAAATTATCAATAACTTCCTCGAGCGTTTGTTGCACAGCACATACAACCAATTTTTTTTTGATATTAATGATTCTCTATTTTTCAATTAAGCTTAATCTATAAATTCCTTTTGATTTGGGAACTTTTTATTATAAAACAAACTTACAAGGTCATTTTTCAATAATTTTTTTATTTTTGATTTATTATTTTGATTTAAAGATAAAGGGATTAGAAATAAAAGGAAAATAGATTCTAATCTTAAGAATTTAATAAAGAATTATTATATTTAGTGGAATGTTAAGTAAAACAAAAAAAATTGGAGTTATTGTAAAATGAGCTCTTTATTAGATGAAAGTGTTAAGCAATTAGTAAAACAAAGATTTACTGATATGGTTGAACCTGTAACAATAAAAGTCTTTTCAACCCAAGGGCATTGTCTTTTCTGTAATGAAATGATTTCATTAGTTAATGCTGTATCCGAATTATCAGATATGATCAAAGTTGAGCATTGCAATTGTGGTGAAAATGATCCGCTAGCTAAAAAATATAATATATCAAGACATCCGGCTTTAGCTATTGAAGGTGATAAAGACTATGGAATTAGATTTTATGGTGTTCCAGCTGGAAAAGAATTCACCACCTTCATTGAATCAATTATGCTAGTATCAAATCGTAAACCAGTATTATCTGAACAAGTACAATCAATGATAAAGAAAATCAACAAACCTGTTAATCTCAAAGTCTTTGTTACTTTAGAATGCCCATATTGTCCAGCAATGGTTTTACGAAGCCAAAAATTAGCTTTAGCAAGTGATTATATATCTTCAGATATGATAGAAGCATCACAATTCTCTCAATTAGCTGCTGATTTTGATATTTTCGGTGTGCCAAATACAATCATTAACGATGGCGCTTCTAATGTTGAAGGTTTAGTTACAGAAGAAATACTTCTCAAAGAAATTCTTGATACAATTTAATATTTTAAGAAATCTATGGTTAAGTAGAAATTTACTTAACCTTATCTTATTTTCTTAGAAAATAAACATTAATAGTAAATAGAATACAGTTTTTGTTGAAATAGCTTTTAAAATATAGAAAAAAATAGTATGATTACAGAGGAAAAAGAAATGGCAGTACATGAATTAAAACCTAACATTTACTTTGTTGGTGCTAAACATTATGATCGTAGATTGTTTGATGAATTAATACCTTTACCTGACGGTACTACTTATAATTCCTATTTGGTAAAAGGCGGCGAAAAAATTGCTTTGATAGATTCAGTTGATGGCACTAAATTTTATGAATTAATGAATAATCTAGATAAGTTAAAAATTAAAAACATTGATTATTTAATTTCAAATCATACGGAACAGGATCATTCAGAAGGATTAATTGAACTATCTAAATTATATCCCAAAGCAAAGATTGTCACTAATGAAAAGGGTAAAGAGCATTTAATGGTTCATTTACATTTACCTGAGGATCGCTTTATTGTAAAAAATGATGGTGAAACATTAAGTTTAGGTAATAAGACTCTGCAATTCTTTGAAGCACCATGGGTTCATTGGCCTGAGACAATGTTTACATTAGCTGTTGAAGATAAAATACTATTTTCTTGTGATTTATTTGGTACTCATCTTGCTCAAAGTGAATCTTTTGTTGTGGATGAACCATTAACAATCGAATCAGCTAAACGTTATTATGCTGAAATTATGATGCCTTTTAGAAAAATCATAGCAAAGCATCTTGAGAAAATGAAAACTTTTGAATTTGATATGATCGCTCCATCACATGGACCAGTTCATCAACATCCTGAATTGATCATAAAAGCATATGAAGATTGGATTTCTGATGATGTTAAAAATGAAGTAATCTTACCTTACGTTTCAATGCATCACTCAGTTAAAGAAATGGTTGAATATTTCGTTGATGCTTTAACTGAACGAGGTATTACTGTTAAACCTTATAATCTTACAGTAACTGATATAGGTGAACTTGCAATGGCAATGGTTGATGCTGCCACTATAGTGGTTGGTGCTCCTTGTGTTTTAACAGGACCCCATCCTTCAGCGGTATATGCTGTTTACTTAGCAAATGCTTTGCGACCTAAAGCTAGATTTATGTCTATTATTGGTTCCTATGGTTGGAAATGTGATTTAGTAGAACAAATCTCTAGTATGATTACTAGAATACGACCAGAAATTCTTGATCCTGTCATTATTAGAGGGAAGATGGCTAAAGAGGATAAGAAACAAATAGATGCTTTAGCAGATGCAATAGCTGCAAAACATCGTGAATTAAAAATTCTAAAATAATAATTTAGCAAATTATCTGCTAAATTACTTTTTTTCTTATACTTCACTTTTAAAGGGAAAAGGATTATTAAGGTACTTTAATATTGTTAAATTGAACTCAAAATGAGGTGATATATTAATGGGTTTTGGTGATTTATTCCAAACTGCTGACTGGAAAAAAGAAAAACATTCTCCAGTTATTGAAATAAAAGAAGCAACAAAAGAAAAAGTAAAAGTTGCTATAAGTGTTGGAAAGGAAATACCTCATCCAAATACTACTGCCCATCATATAGCTTGGATTGACGTTTATTTCCATGCTGATGGTGAGAAATTCCCATATCAGATTGGGAGATTTGAATTTAATGCTCATGGGGCTTCCATAGAAGGTGCTGACACAAGCACTATTTATACAATGCCATTTGCTAAATTTAAATTCAAAACACAAAAGACAGGCACTATTATTGCTTTCTCCTATTGCAATATCCATGGCTTGTGGGCAAATAAAGAAGAAATAAAATTCTAAGCAAGATTTTTCTTGCTTCTCATATTTTTAGTAGAAATTTATTTGAATTAAGTTTTAATTATTAAACATATTATACTTTATAATGTAAATGAAAGTAATTATAATTGAATAAAAGAGTAATGAATCTAAAATGGTGATCCTTTATGGCAGAGAGACATCAAATCTATAAATGTAAAATCTGTGGCAACATAGTAGAAGTTTTACATGGTGGTAAAGGTACTCTAGTATGTTGTGGTGAACCTATGGTCCTTTTGGAAGAACAAACTGCTGACTGGAAAAATGAGAAACATGTTCCAGTTGTAGAGAAAAAGGACGATGGTGTAGAAGTTATAGTTGGAAGCACTCTCCACCCAATGGTGGCAGATCATTGGATAGAGTGGATTGAGATTAATGTTGGTAATAAGGTTTATCGGCAAGATTTGAAACCTGGTGATGAGCCAAAAGCTTATTTCAAGCTCAAATTGAAAGGCGACGAAAAAATTATTGCTCGTGAACATTGCAATAAACATGGTTTATGGAAAAATTAAGTGGTTATCGAAAATGACAAAATCAATTAAAGGCACTGAAACTGAGAAGAATCTCCTCAAATCATTTGCTGGTGAATCCCAAGCAAGAAATAGATATACTATGTATGCTAAAAAAGCCAGAGACGAAGGATATAGAAAAATTGCTGAAATTTTCTTGGAAACCGCTGATAATGAACTTGAGCATGCTAAACAATTCTTTAGTTTCCTAGAAGGTGGTATGGTTGAAATTACTGCAGGTTATCCTACAGACATTGGCACTACATTAGAAAATCTCAAATTTGCTGCAATGGGTGAACATGAGGAATATACAATATTATATCCTCATTTTGCTGAAGTTGCAGAAAAAGAAGGTTTTCCAGATATAGCTAGAAAATATCGTATGATTTCTAAAGTTGAAAGCGAACATGAAAAACGCTATCTTGCATTACATGAAACAGTGGAAAAAGGTACAGTTTTCAAGAAAGATAAGAAAGTTCGTTGGAAATGTATGGAATGTGGTTATATTCATGAAGGTGAAGAACCACCAAAAGTCTGTCCTGCATGTGGCCATTCACATGAATATTATCAACTTGCTTGTGAAAAATATTAGCTAAGATATCAAGGTTAACATTTGATGTTAACCACTTTTCTTATTTTTTCAGCTATTTTTAATAAATACATATATGTCGTCATACCTATATACTGTGACAATTTACTATAAACATGGGAATGTTATGTCGAAGGAAAAAATACCTTGTCCAAATTGTGGGAAAAAAATTGAAAGTTGGCTAGTTTATTGTGAATTTTGCGGTCAGTCATTACAACCTAAAGAAGGCTCAACAAAAACACCAACCGTTCATATAAAATCAAACGTAACTGTAAAAACGATTCCTGCGACAGAAACAACTGAAGGAAAAAAGGTTGTAATTGTTCCTAAGCAAAAACAAAAACGAAAACGATGGTCTATTCCTAAAGATTGGTATAAACCTAAACCAAGGAAGCGCCCTTGGTATCATCCACTTGAACTCCTATTTTGGATTGGTTGGGGATTAGTTGTATTCTTTGGATGTATCGGATTAGTATTGTGGTGGTTATTAAAAGAAATTGGTCGATATATTAAATGGTTGTGTTATTGGGGTCCACCAGATGATTTAAAGAAAAAGAAAGAAGAAGAATAATTCTTCTTTATTCTGTTTTATGTAAATAACACTTTTTCCCGTTCAATTGCTTTTCTAGCTACAAAGACCATCACTGCTAGTAGTGCTATAAAAAGCACAGTATATATAGCATCAACCCAACCATAGCTTAAATCAGCTAACGACATGAACGCATGATAGATCCAATAAAATGGATTTATTTGTGCATAAATTGCTGTTGTTCCAGGATCAAATGCTACTGTGAAATAAAATAGGAAACCAAATCCCATTACAACTGCTGTTCCTACTCTTTCAGCCACTGTTTTTGAGAATAATGTATCTACAGTCATTAAAGCTAGCATAGTTATAACTAATGCTACTCCTAATCCTAGAAGTACAAATATCCCTCTGTAAGAAATCATTGATGAAAAAGGAATTGCTAATATTCCTTCTAACCCAATTGACTCTGAACTTGGAACTAGTGCTTTTACAACTCTTCCTGCAATAACTGATCCTAAGAAATAAGCAAATATACTTAACATTGATGCGAGTACACCAACTATCAATTTTGAATAGACTAAATTTGATCTATTCTTTGTTATAGTGAGCATCGTTTCAAATGTTCCATCTTCTTTTTCTTTTCCAAACCCTATTGTTCTTCCCATTGTTCCTACTAGTGATATTAGAATAAACATAGCATAAGCGAAAGGTCCTGCAATCTCGACCGTTTCTTGTGACCACCCTCCAGTAGGCTCTCCTTCTGGGGGACTGTATAATATTTCCCGATATTCAGGAATTTCAGCTTCCAGATTTAAGTAAAGAAAGACATTGATAATAACTTCTTGTATTCCAATTAAAGCTTGATCAAAATATGCCCCTTGTAATGATATATTACTTGCAGTTTTATGTACTTCTACTATTGATAACCCATCAAACGTTGCTTCAGTGAAATTTACTGGTATATATATCCCATTAGAAGCATTTAATGCGTCACTACGAGTATCAACAATAACAATTTCCACTTGGCTATTATTTTCAAAAATCTGTTGAATTCTAGTTATTGATAAATTTCCAAGATTAATATTATATAAAGTGCCATTTACATGTTGTTCAATTGAACCAACATCATCTGAGCATATAGTTATTGTAGTTTTCGATAATCCAATGAAAAACGATGGCATTCCAATGATCAGGAACATCATCAAAAATGGGACAACTACTGTAATGATAATAGTTTTCCAAGTAAAAACCAATTTTAGATCTTTTCTAAGTATCGGTAGAAATTGTCCCTTTTTACTCATTGATTGTCTCCTCCATAGATTGATCTTTAAGACTTTTAATTGTTATATCTTCATCACCGTTTTCAAATGCAGTAATAATTGCATCTTCAAAAGTCCCACCTGGCGCATAAGTCTTAATTATCTCTTCTTTTGTACCTTGAAAAACCAATTTGCCTTCACGTAAAATGCCAGCATGAGTTGCTAGGGCTTCTAAATCAGAAGTGATGTGAGAAGACATTAGAACCGTTTTCCCTTCATTTTTTACTAAATCATGTATGATATCTCTCACTTTTTTTGCTCTGGCAATATCAAGACCAGTAGTAGGTTCATCTAATATTATAAGATCTTTACTCGAGATAATAGTTCTAACCAAACTGATTACTCTTTTCTCTCCACCAGATAATTTTCCGAAATTTTGTTCTAATTTATCTAACATAGCTAATTTCGACAATAAATCTCTCATTTTGGTTATTGCTACTTCATTTTCAACCCCAGCTATTGATGTGAAAAGTAAAATATTATCTTTTGTTTTAAAATCTTTATAACCGGCACTTAATTGCGATAATATGCCTATTTCAGATCTAATCCCCTCTGGATGTTTTACAACATCAACACCTTGTACATAGATTTCTCCCTCAGTAGGTTTCATAATACCAGTAATAATGCGAATTGATGTTGTTTTTCCCGCACCGTTCGGCCCAAGTAAAGCGTAGATGCTTCCTTTAGGTACTTTTAATGAGACATTTTGCAATACTTGTTTCGAATTAAAGCTTTTGCACATATTCACAGTTTCAATAATTAACTCATCTGACATTCTAATCACATTGGTAGGAAAAGATTGAGGTAAATAACATATTTATTACCCCATTAAAATTTTCAATATTCTTTTGTTATATTAGCTATAAAAATAAATGGAATTCTCTTTAAATTAAAATATCAGCTTTAATTTCTTACAAATATTTTAAATAAAATTTATACCTTGGTATATCTGTTATCCCTCCCTCCCAAACATTCACCAATTTGCGATTAATTAGACCTTCCTTTTCCATCATTTCAATAAATGCATAAATATAAGGTGTAAATGTCATCCCGCCAACAGTTGAGATTTGCTCAAATTTCTCTCGAGTTAATCCTATCATTCCTGGGTTCACAATAAAATATGACATTAATCGACCTAAATCATTCTGCTCTTCTTTTAATCCATTTATGATTGCTTTTTTGAATATTTCATATGTTGGTTTATAATTAGGTATCATTCTATCTTCTACTAAAGGTTCTACTGTTATCTCCCCAGCTTTTAATGTAATCAAAGTATTTTTTGTTGGTTCAAATTTCCAAGGTAGGTTATCTTCCTCAGGTTGAAACCCAATCTCAAAAGAACAGAAGAAGGCACTTTTTTTAGAATAACCAACAAATATTGGCTGCATCCAATTTGCTACAAAAATCTGATTTGGATAATTTGGATGTAAAACTACAAATGCAAAATGTCCACGTATGTCCTTGCATGCATTCTTAATGGCTTGTTTAATATCAATTCCTTTTTTTAGCTCCTCTTCTAAAATAAATGAAAAAATTTCACTATCACAAAAATCAGTTTCTAATTCTTCACTATCTTTTTTCTGATATTCAGATTTTGATCTAAACTTATACCCTTTATCTTCTAGTTGTTGTACAAAATCGAGGTAATTTGATATCGTTCCATTATGCATTGTAACATATTCTTTAGTGCTATTCCAAAAAGGATGGGCTTTTTCTATGGTATTGGTTTCTGCATAATCTAGATTTTTTAATGCATATCTAGTGTGACCAATTCCAATATTTGCTTTAAGATCTTCTAAATCATGTGTTGATTCGAAATTCTTCACTGAACCTATATCTTTTATCATCTTTACTTTTTCATTTTGAATTACTGCAATTCCTGTTGCTTGTGCTCCAATAATTGGTTCTTGTATCCATAGTGATTCTAAAATAGTTGGCACTACATTTTCATTAGAAATAAAACCTACTAGATGACACATATTTGAATCAACCTTAACTTATACTTCTAAAAGTGAATGTAAATTTTTTGTTTATTTAAAAAATCTATTAATTCTTCTTTTGTTGGTAGAGCTGTCATTGCTCCTTTCTTCTGAATTACCAGAGAACCTACAGCATTGCCTAGAATTCCTGATTCTTCAAGTGATTTTTCATTTAATAAACCAAAAATAAAACCAGCGTTAAATCCATCACCTGCTCCTGTTGTATCGATAATATTTGTTTCAAATGATGGTATTGTTAAAAAGAAATCATCTCGTTTTTTTATTAAACATCCTTCTGATCCCTTTTTCAGAGCGATGATGTCTAATGGATATTGTTCAAAAAGCTTATCTATCGCTTCTTGCTCCTCAAATTCATTTTCACCGATTATAAAGCATAATTCTTCCCTTGAAGGATAGAAAATATCTGTTAATTCCAATGCTTGATTTAGTACATTTAACAATAGATCTTTTTCTTTCCATAAATCCTCTCTGATATTTGGATCGAAACAAATTTTAGCTCCTAATTTTTTAAAATATCTAATTACTTCTAAAGTAGTTTCTCGAGAGGGATTATCTGTTAAAGAAACAGTGCCAAAATGAAGATACTTTACATTAGGTAAGCGTGAGAGATTTAACTCATCAAACCTAAGGTCAATATCAGCACAATGTTTTCTATAAAAAATGAAATCTCTGCCACCATTTTCATCAAGCGAAACAAAAGCTAAGGTAGTTCTTTTTTCTTGTGATTTAATTATTGTAGTAGTTCCAACTCCCTCCTTTTCTAAGCAATCTATTAAAAAGTTGCCAAATGAATCATCTCCTACTTTCCCAATAAAAGTAGTTGAAACACCTAAACGAGCTAAACCAACAATAAAGTTTGCTGGAGCACCACCGGGGAATTTTTGGAATTCTTTTACTTTTACTAAATCTCCGGTTTCTTTAGCAATAAAATCAATCAATACTTCACCAATTGCTACTACCGTACTTTGGATCATTATATCACAACAAAATAACTATCACTAAAAGAAAAAAAGATTTTCTACTTAAAGTGCTTCTTATACACAAAATATAAATGATTCTTAAAAGTTAACCTTATTAATTATAGCAACAGTATGTTGATAAGTTATATACTATAATGTGTAAATAGTACTTGATTAGATCTTGGGAGATTACATCCTGTGAGTAAAATATTCCTTGATTGCGATTCACCTTGCGTCAGTTGTCCGTATAATAGAATCTTTAAAATCAATACATTTAATGGTCGACATCTTAGAGGATCTTATTATTGTGTTAATGATGGTATATTATATCTTTGTAAACGTGGTGTAGGTTTCCGAATGTTTAAGGGTGAATTGAAACCGTTCTGCCCAAGATGTGATAGAGAACTTGGACAAATTATGCTTCGTTACAGTCAAGGGAAGGATTTCAGACCTTTTGATGATGATATTTTATTAGTTGTAAGAATCCCTCTCCAATCACGATTTGATATAACCAAAGTTTTGCGAGGTTCATATTTCGAAGATTTAGCAGAAGTATTATTGTATATTTATTTCAATGAAGGAGAAGGGGAATATAATATTGTTAGGTACAGAAAATCCGATAATCAATATTCAGTTATCTTCTCTGGAAGAATTACTGCTAATGATATTGAAATTGAAATAGTAAAGACTGAGGAATTCGAGGACCAGATCAGATAGCTTGAATAATGACTCCTAGTAAAAATCTTTTTAATATTCCCACATGAAAAATGCAGATGTGATATAATGTCTCAAACAAATAAGCTCTTTCATATTTGTCATGTTATGTTCTCAAATGGCATTACTAAACCTGAAGTTGCGAGAACTATTGATGAACTTGAAGCAATCGTAGAGCCAAATGAGGAATATGTCTTATCCGAGGTAATAGAAGAATTAATCGATCAAGGTTATGTCGGAACATTTGAAGGGAAATATTTCCTTCTAGGTAAAGGAATAATTGCTGTAGCAGCAATTTTCACTTAGAAAAATCAAATGTTAACCAATCTATTAACAAATTAACAACGATAAATTATTTAGATATTAAGAAATCTAGTTTATAGTTGTTAGTTTTGCAAAGAAAAAGATTACTGGTGTGTTAAATAGATGAGTAAAACGAAAATTGAAGGCGTGATCTTAGTTTCTTTTGAATATCCGCCTAGGCGACTCTCTAAAACCAGTGACGTTGTTTACAAATTGGCTCAGTTTTTGGTTAAAAATAACATTAAGACTTGGGTTGTTACTTTTGATGATTGGAGATCAGATATTGATAAAGAAAAGTCTGGTGTTATTGTTCATCGTATTCCTTACCCCATACCTAACAATATCTCTCAATTATCATTTATAGTGAATTTAAAACCATCCTACCAAAGTACGATTGCTACTATTTTACATGTTGAAAAAATTGAAATTATCCATACTTTTGAATGGCAAACATTGCCCGCAATAATACCTTGGAAGGATTCTTTAAAACAGCAATTAGTTCATACCACTACTTCATTACAACCCTCTCGAGACAAAACAAATAATCCCTATAATAATGGTATAAAGAAGATTGAAGAATTAGGATTAAAGATCCAAAACTTAATCTTACCTGCTAACAAGGAATTAGCTGATATTCTAATAAATGATTACAAATTATCTGATAGGAATATCAAAATTCAATCTATAGCTGAAAGAAAATATACTATTAATGCACTATCAAATTATGATAATCTGTTAAATAATCAAGGTGGTTTGTGATAATTTGTCATTAAGTGTGCTAATGTTAAGCTGGGAATTCCCCCCTTTCAAAGTTGGTGGTTTAGCTGCACATGTATATGATTTATCAAAAATGCTCGTTAAAAAAGGGTATGAGATTCATGTTTTAACCTGTAGTTTTCCAGGCGCACCTGATTATGAATTACTTGATGGTGTTCATGTTCATCGTTTTGATGCGTATGAAATTCCCGCTCCAGAATTCCTTCAATGGGATTTAAACATGAATATTTTAATGGAGCGAAAAGCGATAGAAATAATACAAAACTATAATGTTGATATTTTACATGCCCATGATTGGTTGGTCGCTTCTGCTGCAATTGGTTTGAAACATTTATTCAGAAAACCTCTTCTAGCAACAATTCATTCTTTGGAAAGGGGAAGACGTAATGGTCTACACAATGATGGCCAAATGATGATAGATCAAATTGAAAATTTGTTAGTGCAAGAAGCATGGCATAATATTGTCTGTAGTCAATATATGCAATCATTGTGTCATTTTTCATTTAGATTCCCTAATGATAAAATGACAATTATTCCAAATGGTGTTAGATATGATGATTTTTCAATTGAGTTATCAGCTGATGAAAAATCTAAACATCATAAAAAATATGCTAATCCAAATGAAAAGATAGTTGCATATATTGGTCGATTAGTTCCTGAAAAAGGTGTTAATATTCTATTAGGAGCTGTAAAATCAGTCCTTAAAGAATGCCCAAATACTAAATTCGTAATTGCAGGAGAAGGTTGGCATCGAAGTGAATTAGAGCGAATTGCTAAAGAGTTAAATATCAATGATAAAGTCTTATTTACTGGCTATTTGTCAGATGAAGATTTTCTACCTTATTTTAATGTAGCAGATATTTTAGTAGTACCATCCACCTACGAACCTTTTGGTATTGTTGCTTTAGAAGGAATGGCTACTAAAACTCCCGTTATAGTTTCAGATGTTGGTGGATTATCTGAGATCATAGATCATCAATGGACGGGGATGAAGGTACCCGCTGATAATTCTCATGCATTAGCTGAATCAATCATTGAATTGCTAAAGAATACCGAGCTTAGAAAACGAATAATTAAAAATTCTATTGATAAATTAAAACATGTGTATGATTGGTCTATTATTGCCGACCACACTATAAAAGTTTATGAGAATGTTTTCAAAGAATGGTTAAAACACACTTGGAAAACTGATGCTGATTTGGGTAAATATATGCAAAAGAAAAAACAGCATGCTCCAAAAAAGAAATAATTTTCAGACAGACAAATAAATCTCTTTTTGAGCCTCAAATATCTCATTAAAAATATTACGAGCGTTAGTTTTTACTTCATCATCATTACAGCTGTTAAGTATTACCTTTAATGCTTCTGAGGCAGCAAGTATTAATTGATTTAATCCCTTTAAGATCATTTCAGCTGAATACCAAGGTTTCCCTGATGCCCACCATAATTGGCAACTATGTAATCCTTTGTCTAACCATGATCTGGCATTTTTAAAACGCTTTTTAATTTCTTTATCCAATAAAGGATTATTCGAATACCTTTCTGCAAGATTAATTAAAAACAATGAGTGATTCATGACCGTTAATTGTAAATGATGTATTCTATTATTAGGATCTGACCATAAGGGAAATGGGATGCCATCAATCAAATCTTGTGCATTAGTAGACCATGAACTTGGAATAGGAATTACTCTTCGCTTTTCTGTATAGATTTTAGGCAGATCATTAATTTTCACTAATTCAACATTAGGATCTGATTCTATTCGTTCAAATAATGGTGACAAGAAATCCTCAATTAAACCTTTTACATGATGCCCATATGTTTCGCCATCCATAGCTAAAATTAAATAGTAAT
>JAEORJ010000008.1 GCA_016840945.1 Candidatus Gerdarchaeota archaeon | reverse complement strand
TATTTTGCAGATGGGCAGTAACAGTCATATTATAATCCAGTCCTTCTGTCACACTTGCAAGATTTACCCACGCGCCAGAACTAACCGTTTTTGATCCTTCGAAGTTATACACAATACTCCAATTATTACTTCCTAACATTTCACCAGTTGTAATGTTATAAATTCGTAATGTGAAACCATTGAATTTTTGATGCCAGTGACCTGGTGAATTTATTGTTACATCAGCAAATATGAAGACCATGTTACCTCCTTCAACAGTATAGGTATCTCCACCATCGAATTCTGCATTTGTTACTCCAAAATGGGTTCCCCAGTCAGCTGCTAAAGAATCGACTATTGGTATAAATACAATTATTCCTAAAACAACTAAAGGAATAATAACATTCTTTCTTTTATTTAATTTACCAGTGAAGACCTTAAATCTCTCTTTGAACGTAGGTTTATCTTCAGTTTTATCTTCTGGTGGCGAGCTATCTGTAGTATTTGTCTCTTCATCAAAAACGTCCTTATCTTTCTCTTTACCAGTGAATGAACCTAAAACAAAAGTTAGTAAAAGTATTGCTGCAATAATTACAATTAAAACAATCCTTCCAGTTTGTGATTTAAAGTAACTAATAATACCTCCAAGATAAGGTACTCGTCCAACAATTTTGCCGATTAAACGACTTTCATGGATAGTTAACTCTATGATGTCACCCATTTTGATATAATCATCATTTGTATCTGGGTTATCACCTTTCGTTGTAAACCAATAATCACCTGTTGCATTATCAATGTAAACCCGGTTTACTCGATGAACTATAGGCTCATTCACAAGATCCAGTTCAGTGGGGTTTGACGCATTAACCCGATAAAAGACAATAACATCCCCTACCTTAATTTCAGAAGGATCAACCCCTTTTACTATTAGCATGTCCTTTCTAATATCTAGTGATCCACCAAAATTATCTCTATTTGATCCATAATAAATGGGTTCCATTGATTCACTGGTAACTACAACTAAAGGAGTGTCAGTATGGAGAATTGCTCCTAGAATCCAATTAAAACTGAATACTAATAAGACAGCTACACCAATGAAAACCAAAATTTCAGTAAAATCTTTTACTGATTCTCTATGCTTTTTGAAAAACGCTTTTAAAGGTGAGCTTGTAGTGACTTCCTTTTCTTCCTGTTTTTTATCATCAGCTTTAGACATTGTTCAGTCGCCTTAAATAAAATTATAATATAAGAGAAATTATATAACTAAAATAAAATACTTTTCCTAATACTGATAGTTTAAACAATATAACAAAATGGTTTGATAAAATTGGAAATAGCTGATGTGTGTAATCAAGGAGCGATATTTCTATTAGTCAGCTGTGATGCAGTAAGAGAGAGAGATGGTTTGAGTGAACTCTGGCATGTCTTAATAAAATATTGTGAAGCAAAACCTTTGGAAGCATTTGAATTACCTATTAGAGGATTATTCTTGATAGCACTAAAAGGTGAAATAAATAGTATTTTGATAAAATTAAAACAAATAATAAATGATAATTCGTTCACCTTTAGAATATGTAGAAAGATTACACCATTAGAACGAGTGGTGAAAAGCACTCTTGATGAGATGCTGATTAAATTACCTGACCTTCTTGTAAGAATTCCTGATAATAAAAAATGGCGAATCACTGTCAATAGAAGGCATACGATGTTGAAGAAAAATGAGATAATAACTGCTATAGCAGAACATCCATTGTCACCAAAAGGGAAAGTTGATTTGGAAAATCCTGATTGGGATATTATTATAGAAGTCTTTGGTGAATGGTTGGGCTATAGTGTCATGCCATCATCACCAATACTCTATCTGCCTGAATATAATGAATCAGCTGTTGAAGCTGAAGTGGAAGACCTATTTTAATATATTAAGTAGAGTAGATTTTTCAATTGCTAATTTCTCAATTGCTTCCTCTCGAGAGTATCCTTGGACATTCTTAGCCATTATCAATGAAATGTTTTCTTCTGATATACCAAGATTATTCATGATTTTTCTATCATTACGATTGGTCAAATTATCAATATCAAAATAAAATGATTTGGGTTTGAGATTTAGTTCTACTAGGAATTTATTAAAATCTATCTTAGATTTCTCATCAATGGAATCAGATTTCATATCATCTTTTAAGATTTGAACAAAAGCAATATTTTGAGTTTCAGTGGTAAGACCCACATTTTGAAATGCCTTATTGATTTGCCTATAACCTGAAAGGTAGAGGATGGTTTCAGCTGCAAGCGTTTTCGCTAGATTATTTTTTTGTTCAAAAGCTTTACTTGCAAACATAATACAAGCTAAAAGATGTCTTACACTGGCAATTGCATCGGAATTAATTATCAGAAGCGAATGTTCTTTTGCGAACTTCTTTTCGATATTTTGTTGCTTCTTTAATATATCGGTGATTAGATCCTGGGTAAGAGGTTGGGAAAGAATTGCTTGTGAGATTATAATTGCAAAATTATCGATTCGATTGGTCATGGTAATTGCCTAATTAAATTCTTATAGTATTTAATTTTTAATAATTGTTAATGTTTCTAAGAAAAAAAGTTTTATCGAAAATAGTTTAAGGTTAGAAAGAAGCAGTTAACAATAAGAATGCAAATCTGGTACGATCCAAAATGATGAATGATTATCTAATCCTTGATTTTGACACTATTTGGGATCAAGTAAAACAATTATCAATAAAAATCAGTGACTCCTATGAACCTGAAATTTTGATAGGTATCTCAAGAGGGGGATTAGTTATCACTAGACTATTTAGTGATATCTTAGGAATCAAGGATATTGGTGTTATAGGAATAGGATTCTATACGAACATAGGTGAAACAGCTAAGCAACCAATTTTACTTCAAGAATTAACAATGACAATTGAAGGAAAAAAAGTACTATTAATTGATGATGTATCAGATAGTGGGAAAAGTTTAGCTTTTGCTGTGGAATATCTGAAGAAGAAAGGTTTAGCTCAATTGAAGATAGTAACCTTACATTATAAACCTAAATCAATCTTCAAACCAGATTATTATTTTGCTGTAACAACTAAATGGATAGTCTATCCATGGGAGAGATTTGAATTTGCTAGATTATTTTACAAAAATAACTTACAATCAGGTTTAACAGAGGAACAAATAATTAAGCAGTTGAAGAAAATGGGGATAATAAATAATCAATCAGAAAAATTTATCTTAAAATAAAAAAGAAAAAATTTCTGGGGACACCCAGAAAAGCTTCTCAATCTTTGAACCATCTTCGAACAGCAGGGGGCATTGCATAACCAAGATAAGCAAAGTTGCACATAATAATTGCACAAACGTAAGCTATGAAAAAGAATGGTGTGTAACCACCAGGAAATATTTGTGTCATATCGCCTAAAATTACATCTACTACAAATGATAGATAGACTAAAATGCCAAATACTCCTGAAACAATTATAAATTGGAACCCAGCTTTTTCCCATTTCAAAGTTGCTGCTTTATAGCTTGGAACAGTAAATCTGATTAGCGATATAAAGACTACAAATGTTAAAATCAAATGGTAAACAGTTGGTCCTAAATCATAGGATGGATTTGGCCAATTGGTTATAGCATTACCAATAAGTAATCCTATTGTTACTCCGTTCAATGATGCAAATATTAAAGGAACAATAATTCCTGATTTTCTAAACATTGGTGCTTGAGAGAAGATTATTGAAACAAATATAAAGATGAATATATTGCTTAAAGCTGAAAATCCGTACCCAAGTGAAATACCTATTTCACTAAAACCATAATAATCTGATAGAGTACCTATTTCTTGAAGATAAGCCAATATTCTGAAGGTAAATAAACAAATTATAGCTAGATTGTAAAATGTAAAAGCTACAGCTAAAGCTAATGCTGCACTTCTCTTACGTTGAGCATATTTAATGAACAAGAATAATACTACAAAAGAAACAGATAGTAATACTACTCCTTCCGTAATTGTTGCCATAAGTAATTTTGTTGCTAAGGGTAGAACCATTTATGTTACCTCCAATTCTTTGTATCGGTTACGAATCCAATTAGGCATAAAGAATCCAATATATCCCAGAATAACCATGATCATAGCAGTCGCCCAACCAAGATTATTGAAAATTGTATAACCGTTTTCAAATACTGTCCAGATTTTTTGAACAACAAGATCTAGAACAAAGAAAACATAGATCATTATTGCTGAGATTGCTGTTCCCATAATAAATTTGAATCCAACTTTTTCCCACCTTAACGTTGCTTGTTTTGCAGATTTAATACTGTATGCGAGAAGTGTTAAGAAAGTGATAAGTGTTAATGCAAGATGATATATTGTCTGGGGTATTGGATAATCGGGATTTAATGCCCCTTCTATGTTTTGTGGGTCTGCTAAATAATCTTTTACACTAACTATGAATGCATTTATCACTAATCCTATTGTTACTCCATTCAATATACCATTTATAATTGGGAGAACTTTTTTTGTCTTTCTAAAGAGAGGATATTTAGAGAATATTTCAGAAATGAAGAGAAACATAAAAATATTGCACACCGCTGAAAAAGCATATCCTAAATTAATACCATATCTTGAATATTGAAATGATCCAAAAGCATTAGAAGAACCATCAGGACTATAGATTACAAATTGTAGTAATGTACCACCAAATGTAATAAGAGCAGCTAAACCCCAGAAAGTGAATGCTACAGCAATCATTAAAGCAGCATTTCTCTTTCGTTGTGAATAATTAACGAACATTCTAATTACTACTATCAATACAACCACAAAAGATAATCCCATCATAATTGTAACTGCAAGAGTTGGATAATTTGGTAAATCAGCCAAAGACATTTCCCTCCAATTCTTACCACAAGGCATCCTTCATTTTGTCAATGGGGGAAAGCTCTTTTTCTTGCCACTTAATAATTTCATCAAGCTTGGGTTTAAATTCACCAAATTTTGATTCATCTTTTGCTTCGTAATATTTTTCAAAACCACTAACAATTTCTTTAGCAACTCTTTCCCAAGAATCTTGTAGATTTTTATCGAATTTCTCGTTGAAAACTAACGCAATTGAAAGATTCTTGAAAGCAAAAATCATTGCTGTTAATTTAAAGTCTAAATCAAGAGTAAAGAGTCCTTTCTCTAATTTGACTGCAATTTCTTGTATTTTTTCCAAGGAGTTAGCAAAATCATCTGTATGAGGATCAACAGAACCATAAGTTGATGTGAGAACAACTCTTGCTAAATCTTTAGAAAAAATAATCGCATTTTCTAACATAAGCCATTTTCTCCAAGGTTATAATACATTAAATCGAACACTAGTTTTTCATTTATTGATACCTATTTTTTAACGTACATAGCTAAATAAATCTCTCTCTAGAAGCAAAATAGATAAAACTAAAACAAAATCAATAATTTAATCAATTATCTATAGTGAAAATTGCGGGTATTTGTATGAACACATCGAAAGAATATCAAACCTATTCTGCTCCAGGAAGGGTTTGTCTATATGGTGAACATCAAGATTACTTGAAATTGGTTGTTATTCCTGCTGCAATTAATCTCAGAACAAAAATCTCTGTAAAAGAAAATAAATCAAATAAAATTAGAATTCAATCCTTTGAACTAAATAGAACTGATGAATTCTTATTAGATGAAAATCTAACACTAGCACATAATGAATTTGATTATTTACGTGCTATTATTTTAGTTTTATTCGCAGAGGGGTATACAGATAATTTACCTGGATTTGATATTCAGATATCAAGTGAAGTACCAATTGGCTCAGGTTTATCATCATCTGCAGCATTATTGGTTTCTTGGTTAACAGCTCTAGATGATCAGCTAGGAATGGGTTTAACTAAGATAGAAATAGCCGATTTAACTTTCAAAGCAGAAAATCAAATATTAAAAATAAATTGTGGAATAATGGATCAATATTCATCAGCTATTGGGGGTATTTTTTCTCTTGACTGTAATGGACCTCCTTATGCTTTAAAATCATTTACCTCACATTTTGATGGACTAGTTATAGGTGATAGTTTAGTAAGACGATCCGCTAATGAACCATTGACCATTTTGAAAAATCGTCTTTATGAAGGTATGAGAAAAATAGTGGAAAAGAAAGATTTTAACTTTAAGACAATAACTTTGGATGAATTATTTTTAGTTAGAAAACTAGTAACAAAAGATGAATATCAACGACTTTTTGGTGCAATTAAAATACGCGATTTAACTGAAAAAGCATCTAAAGAGTTAGCAAAAGGAAAAAATCAAGATTTGAATTTACTAGGTAGTTTATTAACTGAACAACAAAAAATGCTTAAGGAGAATTTATTGGTTTCTATAAAGAAATTGGATCTTTTAGTTGATGAATCTATAAAAGCGGGTGCTCTTGGAGCAAAATTAACAGGAGCTGGTTTAGGTGGTTGTATAGTTGCCTTAGCCCCTGGAAAGGAAAAGGAAGTTGCTAAAGCAATTGAAAAAGCTGGCGGGAAAGCTACTATCTGTACGATTGACTATGAAGGTTCGAAAAAAGAAAAAAATAAGTGAAAAAAGGAAAAAGAAGAATATTACCTTCTTCCTACTAATCTTGGATTGATCATT
>JAEORJ010000077.1 GCA_016840945.1 Candidatus Gerdarchaeota archaeon | reverse complement strand
TCAGTACTATTACTATTACTATTTTTAGCATGGATTTTTGCTTTTACATGATTTGAAGTAGCTTTTACTCATTATCTATCAAATGACCTAGCTCTTCATAAAATTGTTTGATAGAGATGTCAATGAAATTTTGTGCAACTATACGAGCCATTTCATCAACCATAGCAATAGGGAAAGGCACAATTTGAGAACCGCCAGGTTTAGAATATTCTATAGATGACAAAGAGTAAACTAATTGTGCGAGATTATTTCTATAGCCTAAGGGATCATTTTTGCAGATGAACCAAGGAATATCTATTCTCGAGACCCAATCAAAAATTTTCAAGTAAAAACTCATATATGGTACCAAGCATTTCCGCTTCTGATCATCATAGCCTCTATCTAATCTGATGATTGGTACTGTAACATCTTTATCTTCAAGAACTTGACTTAATAAACCAAAATCACTCCAAAAATTCTCTGGAACTGAACCTTTCAAAATATTGTTAAAGATGGCATTATTGATGAATGAAGTTAAAGCTTTATCAGCTGAATATTTAACAAAACCAAAATATAAGATATTACGATTCAAAGCAATATCAACTAATTTCTTTGATTGATCCAGTGCATCATAGAATTTTGGGTCTCGATAACTATGTGGAACTATAGGACCATCTCGTATGTGATAATTAGTTGGTTGTTCTTCGAAACCTATTAAATCAATTTCATTGTGCATCCTTTCCATTTGAAAGTATGATTGAGCAAAATTCTGATCAGCAACAAACTCCTGTTGATTAAGAGTAGTAATTTCATCAATAGCAGCATACCCAAAGCTATCATCTATGTCAACTAAGTCTGGTATACTTTCAAATTCGCCTACCGGACCATCAGAGGAAAAATTACCTATCCACCTACATGCAGAAGCTACGGTGAATAAAAGTTGTCTTGATTTACTTAGATCATTTGACGCAACAGGACTTTGAACGGGAAAAGTAAATCTACTAGCATCTGAAGCTGAAATCTTTTTGTCCTCAGGAAATTCAAATTTTAAATCTAAATTCTCAATAATTGGCGCATTATAGATGATTTGATATTTAGGATATGAATCCAATTGTCTAATTATATCTGTAATATCTTTTTCAGCATCTAATTCTTTTAATTCAAAAAGATATTCGGTTTCACCAATTGGTGATTGACATTTAATTGCTAAAGGATTTTCAACCAAAATACAATCAGAAACATTTTTTCCTATTAAAGCATCTCTAATCTTTCCTGCTGGTATTGTTGATACCGTTCTTCTGGCTATTTCTTTTGCTTTACGTGTAAAACCATTTGTTATTGAATCAGAAATAGATAATTTGGCTTTATCCGCTTTTTTATATTTTTTCTTTTCTGATGGAAGAGTTTCCACTAATTTTGCATCAAGCAAAAACGAAATGGACTTAAGAATAGTTTCCTTTAATCGATCAGAGGTCAATCCAGTTTTTTTATGAACTTGTTCTACTATTTCTTCTTCAGAAATACCACGATTGTTTTTTATTATGTTGAAAGTAGCAACAATTAAATAAGGTGAAAGTTCTAACATCCTAAAGATATGTCTATTAATTCAGTATATAAATTTTAGAGAAATATCGCTCAAATACAGAAAAAAATCTCATGTCAATACATTAAAAAACCAAGAAATGTTTTCTATATAATTTGTAGAATGCTTTTGCAACAATGAAAATTAATCAATAATCAAAACAAAGATTTGATGGAGTTTACGAGGAATTTTAGTATAATTACGAATAATAAATGAGTCGCTTGAAAATGCCTAAAGAAGAAGAATATTCAGAAGAAAATCTTATCGGAAAATCAATAGTGGATCCTAAAGGTGATATTATTGCTAAATGTATAGGCATTTTTGAGGATGATAAAAAGAAATTACGATTGAAAATAGCTATTAAGACTGAATTAGATAGTGACTTTATTGTACAAGAAACAATACCAATCAGCTTGATCAACAAAATTGGTGAAGTAATTTTACTTAAAAAATCAATTGACATCCAACCTGTCAAGATTGAAGAAATTGTTACATTTGAGTTACCACCAGAATTTAATTTGGTTGAAGATCAGAAGATAAAAACAACGGAAAATGATTTAGCAGTTCAAATTGAAAAAGGTAAAGAGCAGCAAAAAGAAGAAGAAAAAGTGGAAAAGGAAATTCAAGAAATTAATAACAAAATAGACGATAAAAAGCAAATCAAAAAAGAATCTTCTTGTAGAGAGATTTTCGAAGAAATTCTAAATATTAATGATAGTGAAACAAAAAATAAGAAAATTCAAGTTCTAATTAAAAAGATTCAAGGAAATAAGGCATTTTGTAAGCAATCACTTCTTGAGCTCTTTGATATGATGCACACGCCTGAAATTAAAGTAAGATTAACTGCTGCCGAAATACTTAATGAATTATCAAAGACAATGTCTGAATTAATATATCCAAATTTCCTAGAAATTATCAAATCAGTTTATAATGAACCAAGTAAAGAAGTAGAGAAATTATTGATTGAATTTGCCACAAATTTAGCAGTACAATATAATTCTAAATTGGTGGATTTAAAATTAAATGAATTTTTTACCGATTTGCTTTTTGAAAGAAAATTCTGTAAAACAATAGGTAATAATAGAATTCATACCATTAACCAGAAAATCTTTGCTAATAATTTTGAGGTGCAGGAATATATTATTACAAAATATCTCCAGAAAATTCAAGAGGAAAAAGATGATGCATTAGAATTTGCTGAATTGCTTAGTGATTATAATGCTATTTTAATTGCATATGTGTTAATTAAAAATTATCATGAAGCAGAATGGGATAAAATAATAAATTCCAAATATATCAAGAAGGTGCTTGATATTCGCTTTATAGAATCAATAAATAATATTCTTCAATATTTCATAGATGGAAATATGAAAGAGCTCTCAGAGATGCTTGATCCAAAATTAGGGTATACTATAGCAAATAAAATTATTACAAATATGGTTAAATTTAGAATTACTGATTATTTATCAAATATCTCAATCTTACCATTAGAAGTTCTTACATCATTTTTCAAAGACGATGAAAATCGTACTGTTCAGATTGTATTTGAGCTCATTAACAAACATGAAATTGATGCTCAGATTGTATTTATCGAAGATAAAACCTACATCACATTTTCTCCTAACAATAAGGAATTGAAATAAGATGATTTTACTTTAAATTAAAATAAGATTTTACTTTCAAAACTTCTTGTTGCTTTTTTATTCTTAATGAAGCAGCTGCTACTGCTAATTGAGTAACAATCAATGAAACATGTTCATTTACTTGTTGTGTATGATAATCAGATTCAGCTATCAAATCATCTATTGCTTGCTGCAGATTTTCTTCTAATTCAGTAATTGCGTTTAATTCTTCTTTCTGATTATCACTTTGACTCATTTAGTTTTACCTCGGAATAAGAGCTGTTTTTACATATAATTACATATATACTCATACATAAACATATTTAAAATTATGCAAATAACAAAGCAAAAATCAAAGTCAAACATTGACAATAACTTTATGAAAGAAAATTATGATAAATGTTGTTTGTACTAATGATTATTAGTTGAGCGTGAAATAATGGGTCAAACACTCATTCAAAAGATAATTAGTAATGTTACTGGGATAAAAGATCCTGAAGAAGGTTCAATTGTTTTTGCTGAACCCCACAGAATTTTAACCCATGACAATTCTGCTGCAATAATAGATCATTTTAAAGAGATGGGTGGAACAAAAGTTTGGAACCCTGACAAGATCTTTATTGCATTAGATCATGCAGTTCCACCTCCTGATGAAAAGAAAGCTGCAAATCACTATCAAATTAGGGAATTTGTTAAAGAACAAGGAATAAAACACTTTTATGACTGTGGTTTTGGTATTTGTCATCAAGTATTACCACAAGAAGGCCACGTTATTCCTGGAGTAATTATATTTGGTTCTGATTCCCACACAACAAGTCATGGAGCTTTGGGAGCTGCTGGAATACCTATAGGTAGAACAGAAACAGCAAGCATATGGGCAATAGGAGAAACTTGGCTAAAAGTTCCAGAAACAATCAAAATAACTCTTGAAGGGAAATTAAACTCAAATGTGTTTGCTAAAGATGTTATACTACATATTATAGGACAAATGCATTCAGATGGTGCAAGCTACAAATCAGTTGAGTTTTTAGGTGAAGCTTCAAAGAAATTCAGTATTAGCGAACGATTAACAATGTGCAACATGGTAGCAGAGATGGATGGTAAAGCAGGAATGTTTCCAGCTGATGAGGTTACAGATGCTTACCTTAAAAATAGAGCACTTGATCCATATAAAAAAGTGGCACCTGATAAAGATGCTAACTATTATTCGGAATTTAACTTTGAGTTAGGAGATATTCCTCCTGTTGTTTCAAAACCACACAATGTTGATAATGTATCACCAATCGCTGAAATAGGAGATATTGAAGTTGATGTAGGATTACTTGGAACCTGCACAAACGGTAGATTGGATGATTTAGCAGCTGCAGCCAAAATACTCAAAGGTAAAAAGGTAAAGAAAGGTGTTCGATTACTTGTTTATCCAGCATCTCAAGCAGTATTACTTGAAGCAATAAAGAAAGGGTATATTCAAACCATTGTTGAAGCTGGTGGTGAATTAAATGTTCCCGCTTGTGGACCCTGTCTAGGGGCATATGGTGGTGTTTTAGCTCCTAATGAAACAGCTATCTCTTCAGCAAATCGAAACTTCAAAGGAAGAATGGGTTGTAAAGTAAATACTAGTATCTATCTTGGAAGCCCAGCAACAGTTGCAGCTTCGGTAATAGCTGGTAAAATTGTTGAACCACCAAAGGAGGCTTAATAATGCAATTAAAAGGCAGAATGTGGATTTTTACTGATAAAAATATAAATACTGATCAAATTTTCCCAGGAAAATATACTTACGACCCTTTAACACCTGAACAAATGGCAAAACATGCTTTGGAGGATTATTTACCTAATTTTGTCAAGGAAGTCAAACAAGGTGATATCATCGTTGCGGGACCAAACTTTGGTGCAGGTTCATCACGTGAACAGGCTGTTACTTGCTTGAAAGCTGCAGGTGTTGGCGGTGTTGTTGGGAGTACCTTTGCTCGAATTTATTATCGAAATGCAATAAATATGGCTTTTCCATTAATTGGTTGCCCTGAAGCAACGAATTATATTTTTGAACACAAAGAAGAACTCAAAGATCAAGAATTATTTGTGGATTTGGCAGAGGGCAAGGTAGTCATTAACAATAAAACATTTACTTTTCCACCCTTAAAAGGCGAAGCATTGAATATCTTTAAAGCTGGTGGATTATTAGAATATACTAAAAATAAATTGGAGTCATTAAAATAATCTCATTTTAATGATTCTACCTTCTTTTTTCTTTCTTAAAATGCGGATAAATTTACTAGATTGTATGGATAATTTTTCTATAACGCTTTTTAACTAAAAACTAAATTGTTAAGGTGTAAAAATCTAGACATACTCGAGATTTGGTCTAGGATTTACTCTTCCATTATAGATGGATTATGATAACTTCAACTCTATGCAAACTAACTCCGAAGAACAAAAGCAACCGTCCATTGCTTTTGTTTTTCATAATTTCTAATCCAATTTTTTATGTTTAAAAAATAATTTTTTACTTAAAAAAAATCACTTTCTTACTCAATTTGCATAATTCAGTATTTTTTTTAAGTAGTATTTTGATGTTTTAGTAGATTAAATACTTAGCAATATAGCACAACCAACAAATCTTTAAAGGAGCTCGTCTCAAAATACGAGGTTACGTTTATAGTAAAGAAAGTCAGGAAGAACAAAATTTGGCTAAAATAATGATTGTTGATGACATGGTTGTTATTCAAGAAATATTACGTGAAATTCTTGGATTAAAAGGACATACAATAATGTACACAGCAGTTGATGGTCAAGAAGCAGTTGATTATTTCCATGATCATAAGAATGAATGGCCAGATTTAGTTATCATGGATCATCGGATGCCTGTTAAAGATGGTGTAACAGCTTTACAAGAATTACTTGAAATGGATTCTAGTATAAAAGTTATTTTTGTTAGTGCAGATGAGAGTGC
>JAEORJ010000076.1 GCA_016840945.1 Candidatus Gerdarchaeota archaeon | reverse complement strand
ACAATCCAAAGAAGAAATACCAACTGAGGTTTTAAGGAAACTAATGCAAGGAATATACCCGCTGACCAATAATCTTTACGATTATTTATATTGTATAGTGCAAGAACGATTCCCAGAAGAATGAAAGGTGTAAACTGACCTTTTTGAAGTGCTGATAGCGAGGGAGAAAATAGAAATATTATTGCGTAGGTTGTATTTCTAAGGTCTTTATCCCCACCATAGATCTTCAATAGATAATTAGTACTAAGGAGGATAAGCCCGATATTAAATAACAACCAAATTAGTCGGCTTGTTGGATATTCAAGGAGTGAAAATGGCAGAATCAAGGTCAATGTCCAAGGGGGATTCAACATAATTGATACGGTTTCTCCCTTGGATTTATTCACTCCAATTTTTTGTATAGTTTGGGTTACTTCAAATGGATTATAAGGATTTCCGCCTTGTATATTTATATTCCCCGCAGCCCAAAATTGAGAAAAATCATCAGCTGAGATGTTTTCGGTTTTTACTAGCAAAGGCGCAAGATGAAATAAAACAACTAATAAAATAATTAAGGAGAACCATAATAATATTTGATATTGTAATCCCCTACCATTGTGTTTATTCATCTATTTTGCTAGGTGCTTACATTCAAACCTTTGTTCTTAGTAATTTTTCTTTTTATTGACTTATCTATTAGTCCCTCAGTTATGACAAACCAAAGTAATAATACAGGTGCCAACCAATAAAACCAAAAATCAAATCTTGTTCTCTGCATAATAAATGTAAATATATTTATTACAATGTATAACATTGTGGAAAGAATGGATATGCCTGTAAAGCCAGTATTTACTATATGAACAAACGTATAAATTATGGGTATTATTAATATCACCATATCATATGTCCATGTATAAGGCGAAAAAACGAAGGATATTAATAATAACAAGGGGGTTTCTTTGTACCAATTCCAGTTGTTTCGTTTCCTAAACCAATAGAAAACAACCCAAATTATTCCAAATAATGTAGGTAATATTTGAAGGAAATTTTTATTGATACCAAAGTTTAGCCTTAAGAACATACCAAGTGTGGGTGTCGCCCAGGTTCCCATAGGGTATTTAACAATTGCATCAAGATATTGTGTAATGAGATTAAGATTAAATAGTGATGCAATTAATAGATTGAGGATAACAAAACTACATACTCCTGTTAATATCCACCACTTTTTATTAAATATTATCCAAATTGAGATTGAGATTAAATATATTAGTAATAGTTGTGGTTTTAATAGACTTAATCCAATGGCAAAACCAGCGGATAGATCAGATTTCCTATTATGATCATTTAATAAGGATAAGAAAATAACAATACCGATTAGGTGTAAGGTGGTGATATGTCCTACTCCAAGTACATATAATGTTGGAGTAAAGGAAAATGATATCCCAAAGGCCAGTATTTCATATTTTTTTGGTCCTCTATATAAATACCAAATTCTTCTCGAAGAAAGAAATACGATAATTATATGAAAAAAAAGCCAAAGAAATCTACTCGTTGTGTAGGTTGATATTGAGAATGGAATTAGAAGAGGGAAAATCCATGGTGGATAGAGCATCATGGAGATCGCATCTTCACTTACTGTTGACTTGAATCCAATGGTTTCCTTTAATGCCGATAAATTTTCATAATCATAAGGATTATCTCCTGATAAAAATAATTTTCCAGCAGCCCAATACTGAAAGGTATCACCATATAAAATTAGATCTGGGTCAATCCTTTGGATTAAAAATATCAACAATATTATGCTGGCAATCAGAGCCAAGATGGTGAGAATATTCCTTGAGTATCTCAGTGATGGTCTATGGTTTATCATCAATATGTATTATTCCCGGACTGCTATTGCCCATAAATTAAGATTAAGTTCGAAATACCCAAATCTCACTTTTTCAATCTGAAACCCTGCTTTTCCGAAATACCATCCTAAAAGAGGCAATGTGTATGTATACACATGATCATCTATTTCTTCCTTACTTACCAATCTTATCTTAGCCAACCAATGTAGAAGATTGTCGGACCAAGCTGCTGGGGTTGTTATGACAAGAACTCCATCGGGAATTAATATCCTATATACTTCTGAAAATAATAAAACAAGACTTGAGGGGTCAAGATGTTCCACAACAGCAAGCATTGTCACTGCGCTAAAGTAATTATCTGAAAATGGCAATTTTGGTTCGAGGTTAAGATTTAGTTTATACCAATTAATATCAGTTGCATGTGCAGGTTGATCATGCTGATCAATTCCAAATTTTTCTTTGAAATATGTATGTGAAAGGAAATATGGGTATGAACCACAACCAATATCAAGAAGACGTCCATGACGAAGATCATTCGGTATAAGTCTATTAGCAATTCTTGCCCTTAAATATGCTAGTAGCGGTTCTAACGCACCTGATCCTCTGGTGATCTTTGTTTTAGGTTTCATAATTTCTGTTCAATGCTGCTAATCTATGGAACCCAGGCGTTTAATGTGTATGCCGTGAGAAGAATCAACATAAGAATACTGTTAAAAATAACGTATATCCACAATATCAGCCTTCTTTTTTCTAGAAATGGTGAAATACCAATGAAGATAGGAAATGCTAATAATAGATGTCTAGCTAAGCCCATTAATGGATGGATAGGACCTGTAAAATAGCTAAAGCTAACAAAGAAAATTATTACTGAGTATAACCTGAAACTTGTTGTCATAAATTTCCATCCAGCTACGATTGTGCACAAGAATAAGATTGATAATATTACATTGATCCAAATATCAAGATCAGGAGCGGAGTTTAATTTAATATAACCAAGGTAAAGTGTATTCAATGGCAATGTGAAAATTTGGTTTGGTACAACTCTTTTCGCACTATAGGAGATAAATATTGAATATATAATCTCCTGGATGTTGGATGTTTTAAGGATCGATTCTCCGATGATATAGATCCTATAACCTATCCATAGCAAATAAGCAATGGGAATACTTATTATTGTGAGCCAACTTTGCCACTGGGATCTCATCGCTTTGACTCTTCTCTCCGATGCCTCCCACAACTCCCATATGTATGGAAAAATCAGCAATAGACCTTGTTGCCTGGTTAGTACGGCTAAAAATGCTGAAATACCCGCGATTCTCCAATGTCTCATTCGGAGAGCGTAAAAACAAATTACAGAAAATAATAAAAATAGTGACTCGGGGTATGGTGCAAAGAGAATAAAAGATATTGGGAAAATCAGAAAAATTAATAGGGTGAGAAAATGGTCACCCTGATTTAAGTCCAATGTAATTAACTTGTTAAGAGTAAAGAGAAGCAGGATCGTTGCAATTGAGCTAATAATTAATAAACTAAGCACAGGATCAAATCCAATGGTGGTTAATATCTTGCCAAGCCATGGAAATAATGGATGAAAATTCGTTGTTCCATCATTGTTCGAGTATCCATTTAAAATAATTCTTGTATACCATTCTACGTCCCATCGATGCCAAGGAGAAATGAATACTCTCTCGAGCCAGTCGGCAACAGGTATTGAAGGAGGATATATTTGAATTCTTTGTTCTATTTCTGTAATTGGTCTAATCCTTGATACAACAGCAACAGATAACGAAGTTATTACGCGAAAGAATATCCATAAAATAAACACCCCGTGATGCCTTTGGACAAAAATATATACATTGCGTGATGCTGATTGGCTATTTCCAGTATTATGCATCTTACATGTATCTCGTTATGATGGTATTTTTCAGTTCAGTCCAGTTTAATTAAATCAAATTGATAAATAAAATTTTGGTATTAGTACTCGGCATGATTATTGCACGCCTATGTGGGCGGGAACTCAGATCTTTTATTAATAATTATAATAAAAGCATCACGATTGCTCAGCTTACAATTTACTTACATACCTATTTGATGCATAAACCTTGATATACTATACTCAAATAATCACTAAGGTTGATAATTGGTAAATCATATATCATTATGCAGGATATTAGAGTAGTAATTGTTGAAGACCATCCTCTATTTAGGCAGGGTATAGTAGATTTATTGTCAGATAATCCAAAAATATTAATAATTGCCGAAGCAGATACTGGCAAAAAGGGATTGGACATTATCAGAGAACTACAACCTGAGATTGCAATTGTTGACGTGAATTTACCAATATTAAATGGGCAACAGATTATTCGACAGATACAGGAAGAACGACTTTCAACCAAGGTAATTCTCCTTACTGCGTATGATGATCCAGGCCAGATTGTTCATGCTATGCAGGCGGGTGCATCAGCGTATCTTTCAAAAGAAATTCAACCCCAAGATCTTTTGAAGACGATTGAGCAAGTATCAGAAGGGAAGTATGTTTTAGGGGAGCACACATTCAATAAAACAGCATTAATAGATTGGTTATCAAATCAGTCAGAGAAGGGAATGCGTGATTTTGGGGAAATTAGAGAACTATCTTCACCACTGTCAAAGCGAGAGATGGAAGTGTTATTATATATTTCTCAAGGAAAGAGTAATAAAGAAATTGCTTATGCTTTAGGTATCAGTCATCAAACTGTTAAGAACCATGTTACTGCTATCCTTAGAAAACTTGTTGTGGAAGATCGGACACAAGCCGCGATATTTGCGTATCGAAGGGGATGGATAAGAAATTATCAAAAATCAGAGGAGTAAAGGATGTTACCTGATGGTTCAGATGAGTTAGAGATTTCAGATCATGAAACTGATTTGGCAACAATGTGCAGAGATGAGATTGCTATCTCCCAGACAAAAGTAAATGAAATCTCATTATTAATTGACCAGAGCCAAGGTGAAGTTGATAGATTAACCCAGAAAAATTCACAGATAAGCTCGAAATTGCAAATAATCAAATCCCAATTTGACAGTGTCCCGCGTGAAGACATACGTGAAATTTATGATGCTGCACTTGATGCGCAACAAAGACTTTTCGTGATGCGCGGTCAAGTTGAAAAACTTGCCAATGACAAAAACCTGGTTGAACATTACCTTACTTTACTTGTGCCTCTCTGTGAAATGCTCGAATCTATTGATATCAATGACAGAAGTGCTGGAATGGTGCATAAATCTCAAGAGAACCCAGTTGAGATGATGATCCAAGCTCAAGAGGCTGAGCGTCAAAGGCTAGCACGGCAAATGCACGACGGACCAGCTCAAGCCTTATCAAATTTTATATTGCAGACAGAGATTGCAAAGCGGTTGTTTGATCTTGACCAGTCGAAAGCTAGAGTTGAGTTGACAAATCTTATGGCAGCTGCTTCAGCAGCACTAAAACATGTCCGAGATTTTATTTTTGAATTACGCCCTATGATGTTAGATGATCTTGGCTTAGGGCCAACCTTAAAACGTTATGTAGAAACAATTAAAGAACAGACGGGTATAGATATCCGATTAACCTCATCAGGCTTAGAAACTTGACAGGAATCATACTTAGATGTCTTAATTTTTCGAGCCATTCAGGAATTGCTAGCAAATGCTATTAAGTACAGTCATGCATCACAAATTAATATACGTATAGAGGCTTCTAATTT
>JAEORJ010000075.1 GCA_016840945.1 Candidatus Gerdarchaeota archaeon | reverse complement strand
TTAAGTTGTAAAACATCTGGTGATCCATATTCTGTATAAATAATAGCTTTCATTTTTATCAAACCAATAATATATTTTATTGTGATTTTTTTCATTAGAATTAAAAATATTTAATTAATCATGACCTATTGTAATTACTAAATTTCCTTTTTTATGCCCGTGCTCAACATAACGATGAGCTTCTACAATTTCTTCTAATGGATAATGCTTATCAATCGCAGCACGTAATTTTCCAATTTTAATAAGTTCAATAAGATAATCCAATTTCTCTTGAGTCTCTGTAGTTGGACTCATTACTGAAAGAAAGATACCTTTTTTCTTTAGAGCTCTTTTTTTAATAGCTTTAGGCAGTTTGTTCACAGCATCAAAAATTACATCATATGTATCTAAATTTTGAATAAAATCATCCTTTGTATAATCTAAAACTTTATCTGCACCAAGGGATTTCACCATATCCAAATTAGCTGTACTACATACACCAGTTACTTTTGCACCGAAATTTTTAGCAAGTTGAACTGCATATGATCCCACACTTCCAGAAGCTCCATAAATTAATACTTCCTGTCCTTTTTGGATATGTCCTTTTCTTAAAATATGTAAAGCCGTCATTCCTCCTATAGGTATTGTTGCAGCTTCATCGTAAGAAATATTCTTTGGCTTTACTCCAAGAACTCTTCTCTTTGGATTTTCATCTAAACAAATATATTCAGCACATGAACCTGTCTTCAAACCTGATGTTGTTCCCAGAACTTGGTCACCTTTTTTGAAGGTTTTAACATCTTTACCTACTGCTTCAATTTCACCAGCAAATTCATGTCCTGGTATCTTCTTCTTTTTTACACCAAATATTGGAAAGAAAATCCTAAAGACTATTGGGAGATTGCGAAGTATTACATCACCTCTTGTAACTGAAGCAGCATGAATTTTAATTAAAACTTCATTGTCTTTAGGAATAGGTTTTTCTATTTCTTTAAGTTGTAGCACTTCTGGAGGGCCATATTTAGTTATAATAATAGCTTTCATTTATTATCACAGCTTACATTTAATACTTTCATCTTCTCTTTTTTCTCTCGTACAAGAATATCCCAATCACATATATTGCTATGCTAATGGCAAAGAGTATTCCAACATCACGCCAAATATATGAAATTGATAATGTTTCACTAGTAAAAGTATACCCAATACCATCCATAGCATAAAAACTTGGAAAGATCCATTTGAACGAGTCTGCACCTAAAATCACGGGAGGAATGAAAGTAGCAAATATTTGTTGTGGTACAATAAATATGAAAGCCAATCCACCTGCAGCATTAGCAGTTTTTGCGAAAGTTGATGTGATTAAACCAAATCCAACTGAACAAAAAGTAAGCATTACTAGAAATAGAATCATTATCATTATTCTAGGAAATGAAATTATACCATGATACCCTATTAGTAGAGCTATTCCAAATCCCAACAATATTTGAATTAACGGTTTAATAGTATAAGATATCATCTGACTTAGAATGTATTCAGCAGTAGTAAGAGGAGTAGTATTGATTCTCTTTTGTAAACCTAATTCACGTTCTCCAGCAACAGAAGAAGCAACATCATAAATGGTTAATAAACTACCATAGGCTAGAAAACCTGGAAACATTATATCAAATATTGAATAGGTTGATGTTTCATCCCAGCCATAGTTATTGCCCATTGCTAAACCAAAAACCAAGATAAGTATTGGTACTAACAAAATAGTAAATATCAAAACAAGAGGATCCATTACTTGCCTAGTCATTTCCATTTTAACAATTGTAAGTATTCTTCGTGGTTTCATAATTACATACCCTCCATAATACTTCTACCAGTTATTTTCATGAAAACCTCTTCTAGATTTTTCACTTTATACTCTTCAATTAATTCTTGAGGTGAACCTATCGCAATTAATTTTCCATAATCAATAATAGCTACTCTATCACAAAGAGCTTCAGCTTCTTCGATGTAATGAGTAGTAAGAATGATAGTTTTATCTTGACCCTTTATGGATTGAAGGAATTCCCAAACTTTACGACGATTGCGTGGATCCATCCCTACAGTTGGTTCATCTAAGAATAGTATTTCAGGATCACTTATTAGAGAAATGATTAGACTTAATTGACGAAGCATTCCCCCACTATAACCTTTAGTTAAACGTTTACGTGCTTCATACAATCCTAACAATTTTAGTAGTTCTTCAGCACGCTCTATTAGCAGTTCTTTAGGAACAAGATATAGATTTCCAAAGAATTTTATGTTCCCTAAACCTGAAAGAAATTTATAAACAGCTGGTTCCTGAGGACAAACACTAATTATTTTTTTAATCTTTTTCAAATCCTTCTCTACATCATGTTCCCTTATAAGTGCTAATCCTTCAGTTGGTGAAAGAGTGCCTGTTAAGATATTAATTGTAGTTGTTTTGCCAGCTCCATTTGGTCCCAAAAGACCAAATACTTCCCCTTCTTTAATTTGAAATGTTACCCCATCAACAGCTTTTACATCAGGTAATTTCCTCTTACCTTTGAAATATTTCTTCAAATTTGCTACTTCAATGGCATTAGAATTCATTATATTATCTATCCTTTTTTTTGGATTTCACTTTTTTAATCCCTATCATAAGAGAATTGCTTTATTTTAAGGATTATTTATTTAATTAAATAATTGATTCAAGTTTACCATATAATAAGGATTGTACACTTAATAATTTTACGCATTAGATTCTGTGGTACCCATCATTACAAAAGTGAATCTTATCAGGCAGGATGTAAGTATTAATCAGAACAGCCATTTTAAAAGAGGAAAAATTACTTCAGAATATAATTATGCTTTTAATAAAATATGATATTATTAGACTAAATCAATTTAAGTAAAAAAAGAAGTGTTTAAGCTATGACAGTATTATCAGATAAAAATTATCAAAAAGCAGAGGAATTCATTATTACAAATGCTCGAGAGCTTGAGCGGAATATATATTACTATCACTTCAAACCCATCATGAGCTCATATCAAGATGTAGTTCATGAATTAATTAAGTTTCAAAATTCTGATGGTGGTTTTGGAAATGCACTTGAACCTGATGTCAGAATGAAAAAATCATCAATTGTTGCTACAAAATATGCTCTTCAGATTCTAATTGATATCAATGCTTCTTCCTCTGAACAGATCGTTAGAGATGGTATTTCTTTCATTTTAAAAAATTATAATGAAAAGTCGAAGACTTGGGAATTAGTTGATGAAAATGTAGAAGCAGCCCCTCATGCGCCTTGGTGGAATTTTGATAATTTATCTAAAGAATTTAATCAATTTAACGCTAATCCTAAAGCAGGAATCTTGAGGATTTTATTACATTATAAAGAATTGGTACCAGAAGAAATTATTTCTGAAGTTACAGTAAGTTTGATGGAACATTTCAAGCAATTATCAACAAAAATGAATTTCTTTGATGCAATTGGATTTTTACAACTTTTACAAACAAAGAATTTAGATATATCAATTGAACAAATTATTAAAGAGAAGATGATTAAAACTGCTTCTGTTATTGTTTCAACCAATCCTGATGAATGGCATAATTTTTCCATAAAACCTATTTGGTTAGCCCCTTCACCAACAGCTCCACTATATAAAACATTAGAAAAAGATATTCCAATTAATCTTGATTTTGAAATCAATAATCAACTAGAAGATGGTTCATGGATTCCTTCTTGGAGTTGGAATAATAAATGGAGTGATGAATGGGAACAAGCTAAAAACGATTGGCAAGGTATTTTAACCTTAACTATGTTGAGAATTCTTAGAAATTATAATAGGATTGATGGAATTTCATTCACAAATCCTGGATTATATTTCAAATATCCTATTGATTAGATTTCATTTACTTATGATGATAATTTTAATAATTCATCCCAAGTG
>JAEORJ010000074.1 GCA_016840945.1 Candidatus Gerdarchaeota archaeon | reverse complement strand
GTAATAAATTTACATATATTTTGTATTATTTCAATCAAATGATTTTTTATTTATGTGTAGCAATTGCCTTTGCTCCATTAGCTTTTGGCGATAATACTTTAATAGTTCGTCATATTTTTGTTTGGGGAATAGCAATAGATTATAATGTTTTAGCAGAAAAAGCAACATATAATCGATATTTACAATCAGATGGTTATATTATAGCTATCATGATTCTAATGGTGATTGGATTCATTCTAGTTTCAATAGCTACTTTATCATTAAGTCGTATTTTTAAAAGAAGAATAAGAACTCTAAATACAGCAAAAACAAACATAAATACTTCAGATTCATTTATATCAACAAATACACAGAACGAGAGAACTAGTGTTGAAAATGAAATAGATAAAATATTACGAAGCTTGAAAATTTCAAATATTATCTTATCTCTTGGAACGACAATCGTATTTATAGCTATGACTTTATTTATTGTTTTTATTAAAAGTGTGCAAGTTTCCGATCCATTAATCCAATTTAGATTTTGGTTCTATATATTATTAGCCTTAATTGGTCTTGGAATTGTTTCTAGTATTTTGAGTATATTTATGAAATTTGATACCATTAGAAAAGAAGAGGTTAAGATAGAACCAATAAATTATCAATGATGTTAAAAGAATCTAAATAATTTAGTGAAAATGGACTGATGGATTTATATCAAAAATCCATCATTTAATATTTTATAAAAAGGAAATACATAGTAAATTAAATTAGCTAATTAATTTATTTTTCAGTCAAAAAAACTTGATCTGCTAATTCCTCAATTAATGATTTTTCAGTAATTGGTAATTGCTCACCAACATAATTTGTTAAAGCAGTCCAAATTGAAGGTGATTTCTTAAGTTCTTGAACAATTTGATCTAATTTTTGTATTGCTGAAAATGATTGACCTTTGAATACATAACAGAATAAAAGGGGATTTTCACCTTTTAATAATAAGGTGTATTCTTGATGTTGGATTCTCTCAATAGAACCTCCTGTAGCAAATGTTTGATGCATAAAGGCATCTATTGCTGTTAAAAAGCCTCCAACAAACATTTCATCTATCATTTCTTTTTGTGAGAATTTCTTTGAGAAAACTGTTACTCCACCTTCATAGATTATAATCAATAAAACAGGTTCTTCATCTTGTAGCTTGGGGATATCAACTGATCGTTTATCAATCATCCTTACTACTTCACTATTAACTTGAGCTTCCGTTTTAGAACCAATTTCTTGAATTTGTGAAAGAGTTGATGGTTTTTCTGAATGATCTTTTATTAGATCTATACCTCGAGTGATTTTCAACCCCAATCGTTGTAATCCTTTTTCTTGAGCCATTTGTTCAGCTTGCTCTAAGAATAATATTGATTGTTGCACCTTATTATTCATTAATGCTATATTTGCTTTCAACCAAAAATTCTCAACAAAAAATACGTGCGATTCAAGTTGTTTTGCTAAACTAAGATGTTTTTCTACTAAATCATCTAATTGACCTAATTCTTCTAAATTGCGAGTGGTTTGTATTTCTTTTAGGTTTAATTCAATTAAGTGAAATAACGCTATAGTACTTAATGAAAGATCAACTGTTTCTCCTTCGATAATCTCTGTAAGAATATTTTTTGCTTTATCCAAAATCTCTAGATTAGTACTTCTTTTTAATATAAGTGCTGAGGCTAATCTATATTCAAGATTGCTTAATTTATTGTTCTGCTTCTCGAGATTTTTATTTAATTTTTTAAGATATTCTTGGGCGTCTTCTAGTCTATTTATTTCAACTGAAATTAATATTAACCAGAAATAAGTAGTTGATAGATCTTGATAATTTAGCATTTTTTTGCTTAAATCTATACATCTTGTTAGATAGGATATGGCATGTTCAAAATCGCCTTTTTGGTAAAAGATTAATGCTTCATAACCATATATTTTGCATAAACCTATACTGTCATCATGTTTCTGATAGATTTCTTGTGATTGCGCAATATATTTTGTTGCTTGATTTATCTCACCTTTAATAATGAGGATATAACTTAGAAATAATAGTGTATTTGCTGTACCTTCATGATTTGCTAATTCCTCATTAATTGATAGCGACCGTTCTAAATATTGTATTGCCCTATCAAACTCTCCTAAATGAATGTAGATTTTACTAATTGTAAGTAAAGCTGATGCTATAAGTTCATTATCACCAATATCCTCACTATAACCTAAACTTTGCAAAGAATTCTCTAATGCAGGACCATATTCACTTTTCCAGAGGTATATCTGACCAATTTCATTTAATGTTTGTGCAATACCTATTTCATCATTTATTTCTTTGTTTAGCATCAGGCTTTGTTGATAAATCAGAAGTGATCGAACAATATCACCCATTTTAAAATAGATTTTAGCAATACAATTATTGGATTCAATAAGACCAAATTGATCATTTAATTCTCTACGTAAAGAAAGACTTTGAAGAAAACTATCTAAAGCGTTTTTCAAATCATCTTCAATTTCGAAGATAAATCCTTTTTCAAAAAACAAAGATGATTTTATTGAGAGGATTTTGTTGACATCATCATTTGGTAGTTTCTCTAAGACACGTTCAGCCATTTTAATGAAAGCTAATGCTTTTCCTGATTGACCAAGTCTTGACAATGCTTTTGCCTTGGAGAGAATTGCTTCAATCATTTGAAAATTATCGGTTAACATTTGACTATTATTTAAAATTATATCAGCAATTTTAAGAGCTTCATTATATTGCCCCAATCCTAGTAAGACCTTTACTTTTGAAAGTTGTAATTGGATTTGTTCTGATAAACGTAAACCAGTTGAAGAATTTTCAATTGATAGTATTTGAGCTAATGCCTCATTTAGTTTACGTTCAGATATGAGATTATTTATGGATTCATAATAGTTAGGTCTTTCAGAATACATCAGTAAATCAACACAATTATTTAATTTATCTAGTAATATAACTATAATATTAAACATATAAAATATAATCTTTATTTATGCGGTAAAGAAAAAAAAGATCTCTTTAAAGAGATCGTTTGAAGAATTCAGTCATAGTTTTAACTGTTTTCTTTTTAGTTTCTATGTCACCAAAACCTCCATGACCAACTTCTGCGTATTCAACATATTCGAAATCTTTACCCTCTTCTCGTCCTAATTCAATGAGTTTGTCTCGAAAGATGCGAGCTTGTGATATTGGGCATCTAGGATCATTGATACCATGTAAAATTAGTAATTTAGCAGTCATCTTATCAACAAAATTAATTGCACTACGATCGTACCATAGATCCTTATCATCAATTGGATTACCCATCTGTCGATTTAAGAAATATTTGTAATGAGGCATTGATTCTTCATACATCTTAAAGAAATCTGAAATACCTATCCAAGCAAATCCTGCTTTCCAATGTTCGGGTGCTTTTGTAACAGCAATAAAAGTCATGAATCCTCCGTATGATCCTCCTCCAACACCAATTCTATCAGGATCAACATAAGGTAAAGTTTTGAGATATTTAGCTGCATAAACAACATCTTGTAAATCTTTTCCACCCCAATCCTTTAGGCAAGCATCTCGAAATTCAGTTCCATAACCTGTACTACCACGAATATTGGGATAAATACAAACAAATCCTTCTGAAGAAATATATTGATAATAACTACTAAACATTCTAAAGTATTGTCCAGTTGGACCGCCATGAACATTCACAATTGCAGGTAATTTTACACCTTCAGGAACATTCTTCGGTTTGTAAACGATTGCAGGGATTTCTAAACCATCAAAAGATTTGTATTTTATATATTCAGGAACAATAAATTCTTCTTGATTAATTGATCCATATCTTGCTTCCAAAATTATTTTAGAGGAGTCAGCTGTTAAATCATAGCTCCATACTTCAGGTATTGTTAGATCACTTGTAAAGAAGAAAATGAATTTATCATCACTTAACCATTGAAGATTAAAAGCTAATCCTTCTGGTATTTTAATTTCCCTTATAGTAGTGGCCTCTAGGTCATAAATAAATGGTTTAATTGTTGACTCATGATTTCTTAATACAGCCAAGTATTTTCCGTCTGGACTGAATTTAGAAGCCATTTCAATTGATTTGCCATCGCTTAACCATTTTATTTCATTGGTCTCAAGAGAATAAATACCTACTTGCTCTAAACCTGAAGCATCTGAAGTGAAAGCAAAGCTTTTACTATCTGGTGCCCAAGAAGCAAAATGATCATGTGAACCTTCTTCTGATATTCTTACAACACGGTTCATATCACCGGTTTCTACATTATATAAGTAAATATCATCGTTCTCGAGATTAGTTTTCATTTCATTTGTACCCATAGCTAGCCATTTGTCATCTGGGCTCCATTGTCCACCATCAACTGGTACATCAGATGCTGATAATTGAGTTACTTCTGTCCCATCTCGCTTCATTTTATGAATATTTAATTGACCTGAACGCGTACTCATGAAACTTATCCATTCATTATCATTACTTATATCAATGACATGTTCTTGTGCATTTGGGGTATCTGTTAGTTGCTTTACATTTCCATCTAGGTCAATAGACCAGATATCATTTTGTTCATTACCACCTTTATCTTTGCCAAAGAAAATTTCTTTTCCCAATTTATCCCAAACATAACCTGTTCGAGGAGCTCTTGGTAACTGACCATTTGAAATCTGTTTAAATTCTTTGGTTTCTAAATCTAAGACAAAAAGCTCTATGTGACCTGTCACATCCCAATAATAAGCTAATTTTGATTTATCTTCCGATAATTGTGGCATGCTGTAAGAAGGTAAACTTAAAAGCTCATCAAAAGGAAGTGGTTTTGGAATATATTCTTTCATAATTATGGTTACTAATATATTATAATTAAATTTTCGTATCTTTTATCTGTTAGCAGAAAATTCCAAAATAACATAAAATTAAAGAGTATAAAATTATTTAATAACTAAAAATTATAACAACAAGAAATGAAAAAATCTTAATCTTAATGGTTTAGTGAAGTAAATGTCTACAGAATTCTATTTTAGCTCAGCCTTTCGAAATATCTGGACAAATAAACGACAGTTTATGATATTTTCATTAGGTGTTTTTATGTCAATTTCAATAATCTCTTCACTAAGTATTTGGTCCACAACATCAGACAATACCGCCATTAAAGATTTCCTTGATGATCAAGACTTTGAATTAAATGCTCGAGCACTACTTTTGGCAAATCTTCCATTGGTCAAAGATTGGCTTGATAATTATGAATTAGTTGAATCAACACATTACATTTATGATAATTTAGCTTTCTTTAATGTGGAAGATAAATCACCATTCTATCGATTTTATCCTCTGGATAATCAAGATGATATGAGTGATCCTGCCACTTTCTGTACATTATATTTAATTTCAAATACTACTATCAAGAGACTTGCTTCTCAATTTAATGTTAAAGGTGAATTTGACTTAGAAGAAAATGAAGTGCTTATTAGTGAAACTCAAGCTTACCAAATAGAACAAGCTATGAATTTGACTGTAACTCCTGGAACTGTTCTCAATCTAACAGTTTGTAGGGATAGTGTTGATTTTGGTATATTAGTAGCCCAATATCAGCCAGTTCATTTTTACAATATAACCGTGCGAGGAATTTATAGTAGAATTAATACCGAAACATGCTTCCAAGATGTTTATTCAAATAATCAAATAGATAATTCGATAATTTTCCTTCGTGATAATTTATCTCCTTATGATATTCAACGAATGGATGATAATGGTTTATACCCGCGATTATTTGCTAAATGTAAAAGTGATTTATTAATAGCTGATGGTCTGGATCAAATTGTGCCAAAATTAGAGCATTTATCTGAGTTAATATCAGTTAATGTAGCGACTGCTTCTGTAACATTACTTACTACACCTTTTGATAATTTCCGCCAAACATATGCTAAAGCTAAAACTACACTCGTTATACTTGCTCCGGTAACCATTTTAGGTGTGATATTAGCTATTACCTCAACAAATATTATACTTGAAAAAAGAAAACTGGAAATTGAGGTTTACAAAGAAAGAAGTGGCCAAAAATGGCAAATAATTGGTTTTCTGTTAATTGAATTTTCATTTGTAGCTCTGGTAACGCTGTTAATAGGAATATTTTCATCAATATTATTTTCAGCATTTATACCTGCCATCGCATCACAAGAGCTGACATGGTCAAACTATAGCTATTTCCTTCAGAATTTAAAAATACAATACTGGTTGATTGCTCTTGCAGCTGTGGTAATATTTACTGCTGTTATTTTCAATGGTATATTGAAAATAAATCAGCTTTTAACAAAAGATCTTTCCGAAAGAGATTTGAAATTTAGAAACAAATTACAGAAAGGTTTTGCTCTCGGATTATTAGGGCTGTTAACATTAACATCAATTATTGCTTTTATTGCTTTAACAATAATATTCAATAAAAATAGTAATAATTTCTATAATTTCACTGCCATGGAAAAAAGAAATAGCTCTATATTATTCGTTATACTATCATTTATTATCATTTTAGTATCTATTATGTCTGCAATAGGTTTATTTGAATTACTTGGTAGAATGAAAGGTTTTTACAAGATCTTTATGAGAAAGAATTCATTATTTTTAATAAATAATCTGAAAAATTCAAAGTATAAATTCAATACTCTTCTAATCGTTTTATTTATTATCACATCATCTACGATATATTCGTTGGTAGTATTTAATACAATCCAAGTAACAAATAATGCTTATCAATACTATAATAATGGTTCTGATTTACGAATTCAAACGATAGAAACATCCTTTACCTTTCAAGAAACTATTGCTTCTATTGATGGTATAGATAAAGTTATGCCTGTTTTATATGTAACAGGAAGATTCTCTCCTGATACTATTACTGTTTTCGGAATTAATACCTCTATCTATGCAGAATTAGGACGATGGGATTCAAGTAGTTTCAATAATGATCTGCCTGATGAATATCATAATTATCAAGTTAATGATTGGATGAATAAATTAAGTACCAATATTAATGGTTCAATAATAAGTGACCAGTTAGCAGAAAGGTATTTGATAGATTATGGTGATGAATTAACAATTACCAATTTACCAATAGGTACTGGTTATGGACCTGATTATTTTGATGTAGAAGGAATGTTCCATTCTGCTCCTGGATTGGGCTTATCATCAGGAAAAAATTTCGAATTAAATCAACCTAATAGCTATTCCATGTTAGTGAATTTAGAAAAAATTATTTATTTTTATAATGTAACAACAACAAATCTTTTCTTTGCCTCTGTTTTACCTGGAGCAGATATTAATCTCATCATTAATGAATTATCAGCTTTAAATCTAATAACTGAAATCAATCCAGTAATATCCTTAGAAGGATATGGTGCAAGTTATATCAGTGATTATGTACCTTCTATTGAAATTTTCCTATTAATACAAATTGCTCTTACTAATCTTATTGGATTAGTTATTATTTTTAATTCAATACACTTTACTTTAGAACAAAGAAAACAAGAAAATACTATCTTCAAAGCTTTTGGAAATACTAATAATAATTACTTCAGATTAGTCTTTAATGAATTAATGGTTGTTAATTCTACAGCATTAATAATCGGATTGGGAATTGGTTTATTCCTAGCGTTTATAACTAAAATATTTCTAGTGCCATTTTTTGAAACTCGGTTAATTCTTCCAATGCAATTTTCAATGGGATATATTTATCTAATTAGTTTTGCTGTTTACCTCATATTTTTATCTTTCATTTCAATTATTCCTTCTTATATTAAAATGAGACGAGAAAAAGTTGCTGAAAATATAAAAGATGAAATTGCTAGTGCTTATTAGCACATCTTTCATTTTTAATAAAAAACTCCAGCAAAAATATTAAAAATAATAAAGCTAAACAATGATTTTATGTCGCAAGTTGTTGCTAGAACATTTGGTATCGATTTCATCTATTTGGATTTAATCCTAGTATCTATTTGGATACTCTTACTGTTAGTACGTCGAAGATTCAAAGAATTCTTCTTTGGTCTTTTTGGTTTTGGTGTAGTTTATTTCACCGATGCTGTAATTTGGTATACATTAAAAGAAACAAGACACATAGAAATTGAAAATGAAGTAATTGGGCCCATTCTATTTTTAGCTTACTTTTCATTCACCTATGGGGTAATTATGTTTTCATTTGCGCCTTTGATGTTCAATAAAACAATTCACTATATAGAAAAATTGCTCTGGGCTGTTTTAATGTATGGCGGATGGTTAGCTATTGCATTAATTTCTCAAAAAATTGGTTGGAATGATACAGAGATAATGATTTATAGAGATATGACTGAATCCAGATTAGGACAAATTCTTATGGCAGTGATAGGTTATTTGGTTTTGCTAGCTTGGAAAACAATTTCTGAATTTACTGATAAATTCCCATTTAATCTCATGAAGAGTGTTAAATGGTGGTATTTCGGAATTTTAATCACAGTAGGTATTTTTATTCATTTCTCTATGGAATCTACCTTATGGATTGCTGGTATTCGTCCTACCGATTGGGTTGTACTTTTGACTAATAGTCTGCTTGAATTCAACACTGGAATACCGATATTATTTACAATGTGGATCTTCGTTAATTTGAAAGATTATAGACCAAAAACAATAGCAAAAGAAGTTGAACAACAAGTAAATCTAGAATTACAAAGTCCCGAACCAATAAAAACGATTCAAGAGTGAAGTTTCTTCACTCCCAATTTTTTTTCACATTATAATTTTTTATCGGTATATTCATGCTCGATTCTCTCAACTGGATCTTCAGGTGGTTTTGGATTTTGGATATATCTAATTGTATAATATATTAGGTAAATAGCTAAAAAAGCAGGTAAAGGTAAAGCAAAAATGACCCAATAAGGCCACTCAAAGGTAAAACCAATAACTATCCAAGCAGCATAAATTACAGATATAATCATTCCATATATACGGTAAAATCGAAAACTAACATATGCACTTGACAATTAAATATTCACCTTTTCTTAATGAAAAATAGATTGATTAAAATTATAAATCTATGTAATTTATTTTTGATTAATGATTTTTTTATCATTAAGTTTTTATTTTCCAATGATTTTTACGAATATATGTCATCTATTTCCAACAATTTGAAAAATTATTTTGGCCCTTGGGCTGTGATAGCAGGAGCTTCTGAAGGATTAGGAGCTGCTTATGCAAAGGAAGTTGCTAGTAAAGGAATAAATGTGGTTTTAATCGCAAGACGAAAACAATTACTTGATGACTTATCAAATGAAATAAAATCAAAATATCAGGTAGAAACAAAAGTATTGCTTTTGGATTTAGCTTCCTCTGATCTTTTAGAAAAAGTGCAAGCTACAACAAAAGACTTGGATATTGGCCTATTAATTTATGATGCTGTTTATAGCTTAATAGGAGCATTTCATAATTTCGATATTGAACAACATTTGAAAACTCTTGCTGTAAATTGTAAAGCTCCAATGCTTTTTGCATATTATTTTGGTAACAAAATGAAAGAACGAGGTTCAGGTGGGATTATATTAATGTCGTCACTTGCTGGTTTACAAGGAAACCCTATTCATGCTCATTATAGTGCAACAAAAGGATATAATATGAATTTAGCAGAAGCTCTCTGGTATGAAATGAAACCATATGGCGTTAAAGTTATGTCTTGTAATGCTGGACCTATTAAGACACCAAATTATATAAACACAAAACCAAAAAGAGCTGGATTGATTAATCCAAAACCAATGGCTCCTTCAAAAGTTGCAAAAGGAGCTTTAAAGGCTCTTTGGAAAAACAAGCCTTATTATATGCCAGGATTTCAAAATAAATTCAATGCTTTTATAATGACAAAAATACTCTCGAGAAAGACTGCTATAAAATTGATGGGTAATGTTGCTTCTAAGATGTATGGTGAAGATAAGAATCATAGTGGCTCATGATTCTTTCCTTTTTAATCAACTGAAAAATTGAATTATTCTACCATTATAATGCTTACTTTGATTGTAACAATTTCTTTTTAACCTAAAACGAATGTTCTTTTAATGAAAACCATGACTGTTAGTAACTTTACAAAACGATTAGCAATTCTTCTATGTATTTTAAATTTCATTTTTCTACCTGTAATGAAAATCGAAAGTAGCTATAATAATTCAAATGCAGCACTAATGACTAATGAAATTTATACTGAATGTATTGGTGAATATTTCTCTGATGGTAATTTTGTTACTTTAACAACATTCCCAGTGGATATCGATCGTTTATTTTGGGCTGAAAATGCTAGTATGCAAGCACTTTATTTAAACAATATTGGGAATTACTCTTATGGATGGATGCTTACACCTTGGGGGAGTCATTTTGTTAGTAGACATACAGAAGGGGCTGACAAGTGGTATTTTCGTGGAGAAAGATATCTTCAAGTTAGAGCACCTGCTGATGGTTCGGTTCTAAGATATAGTACAAATCAAATACTTACTTATGATTGGGTTAATGGTTCTGAGGTACTAGTAGATGCTGCAATCTATATTGATATTGGCAATGATTGCTCAATATGTTTTGGTCATATAAGTTTGTTAAAATCAATCTATGATGCAATAATTTTAACAGGTGATTATTCATTTACTGAAGGTGAAGTTATTGGTTATACAACCGATTTTGGAGGTTTGGACTTTCTTTATTACTACAAAGGTTTTAGTATTTGTCCATATCCTGCTCTAAGTTCATCTCTACAAGAAACAGTCAGTTATTATTTTAATTTACAATATCAACGTGCAAAATTAAATGGTGTCTATCCTACATCCAAATTGTGCAATAGATTTAATATTCATATAAATGATACTGT
>JAEORJ010000073.1 GCA_016840945.1 Candidatus Gerdarchaeota archaeon | reverse complement strand
CCGATACCCCAAGGTCGGGCTGGTTTCACCCTCCCCGATTTTTTCGTATAAATCTTAAAATAGTTTTAATGTTCGCCTAACTTTTCCGTTGATAACATTAATCCAGCAATATTATTTGGTGTAAAGAAACCATCAAAATCTCCAAATCGCTGTATATATTCAATAATATGATTTGTAGTTTCAGTAGGCATTGTGAAAATCTGTTTGATTCCTTCTTCTTCACTACCAATAATATTTTCAGTAGTGAATTTCACTCCTCGTGCTTTTTGTATTTTAACAACTTGATCAATATCAGTAACTAAATAAGCTAAATGATGAACACGACTACCATATTTCTGACAATATTTCTCAACTACTGAATCATCTGTAGTTCCCTCGCTAATGACAATTACTGGTAAAGTTTCAAATAACTTCAATGTTGTTGTTATAGCATTGGAAGATATAACTTTGAAACTCTTAAAATGATGATAAGGTAAGAATTTCATTAATTCTCCCATGAATTTCTCTCTTTCGCCACGTTTAACTCTATAAGCAAGATGATCTAATTTGATAATAAAATCATCAATTCCTGAGTCTTTTCTTTCTTTTTCGATTTTTTCTAAGCTAATCAATGAATAACCTCCTTATAGGAAAAATATTTTTTAGTTAATGATTTTTTATTTTTCATTTTAATTTATCTCTTAATAAATTAATATTAAAATGATTATAACAAAGCTCAAAAATTAGCTTGTATACATTTACTTGAATTAAAACTGGAGATCAAATAATGACTATTACAAAAGAAATGGAAGAATTCTTGTTAGAAGATGCAAAGAAGAGATTTTTGCATTATGTAACATTTGATACTACTTCTGATGAAAACACTGGAACTTTTCCTTCAACAGAAAAACAATTTGAACTAGGAAAGGTTCTAGCAAAAGAATTGAAAGAGTTGGGATTTCAAAATGTAACACTTGATGAGCACTGTTATGTTTATGGAGATTTACCTGCTACCAAAGGTCATGAAAAGAGCCAAGCAATAGGTTTTATTGCTCATATGGATACCTCTCCATCTGAAAGTGGTGCAAATGTAACACCTGTCATCCACGAAAATTATGATGGTAAACCAATTAGTTATCCAAAAAATCCTGACATAAAATTAACAGTGGATGATTCTCCTGAGTTAAAGAAATTTATAGGAATGGATATCATAACCTCATCTGGTGATACTTTATTAGGAGCAGACGATAAAGGTGGTATCGCAGGTATAATGGCTGCTGCAGCAGCTTGGAAAAAATATCCTGAACTTGCTCATGGTCCAATAATTGTCTGTTTCACGCCTGATGAAGAAATAGGACAAGGTACAACCAAGATTAAAATGGACCGTTTACCAAAATTCTGTTACACTTTAGATGGGGGTGAAATGGGTGAATTGGAAATAGAATGTTTCGATGCTTGGAAAGCCACCATTATTTTTAATGGTATCAGTGTTCACCCAGGTTATTCTAAGAATCTAATGGTTAATGCTATAGAAATTGCTTCAAGGTTTGTTGCTCAAATACCAGAATTTGAAACTCCTCAACATACAGAAAAACGAGAAGGCTTCTATCATTTATATCACATGGAAGGTGAATGTGTTACAGCAAAAGCTACTTTCATTTTACGTGATTTTGATAAGAAATTAAATGAGAAAAGGATGACTTATCTTTCCAAATTAAAGGATACTTTTGAAGAACGCTATCCTGGATTAAAAATTGATTTGAAATTTGATCACTCATATGAAAATATGATCGTCTATCTTAAAGAACATCCACAAGTGATTGAGAAAGCTGCACAAGCAATTAAAGAATCAGGTCTTGAATTGAAAGAAACCTTGATTAGAGGTGGAACAGATGGTGCTCGATTAAGTGCAAGGGGAATACCAACACCGAATTTATTTGCAGGAGGTATACTTTTCCATTCACTTAAAGAATATATTCCAATACCAGCTTTACAAAAATCTGCTGAAGTGGTTATTAATTTAGCTAAAAAATGGTTGGAATAGATTTCCTTTTTTTTAATTGAATCCTTACCATCTCCATTTTGGCAGTAAAATTTTACTAGCTACGTTGGTGTTGTAGCTGGATGATGGTAAGGGTGTATTTGCTAACTACGGATTATAGTTAGAATCCTTAGAAGGCTTATATTGACAAAAGTAATTTTCTAATTAAAATTAATCTTTTTTTACTGTAAAATGGTGTAGAATAATATAAAAAAATCAAAGGTAGTAATAATAATGAGCTAGGTGATTTGAGATGAATGAAGCAAACCAAATTAAAACATTGAATATAGTAATTACAGGAGCATCAAGTGGTATAGGTGAAGCAATAGCCTATGAAATGGCAAAAGATAGACATCACTTTTTCCTAATTGCACGAAATAAGGATCGCTTACAAGAAGTTGCTGAGAAAATTGATTTAATGGGCTGTCAAGTACATTACGCTACTGGTGATGTTGGTAAATCAGAAGACGTTGAAAAATTCTTTGGGTATATCAATAAGGCATTTGAAGGAAAAATAGATGTTTTAGTAGCTAGTGCAGGGGTAGGATACTTTGGTAATCTCGAGGAATTAACTGAAGAACAATTTGATAAACAATTTAATACAAATGTCAAAGGTGTTTTTCTTTTTTTGAAAAGAACAATTCCAATTATGCGAAAACAAAACAAAGGCCAAATTATAGTTTTATCATCCAATTTGGGATTAGACACCAGTCCTAGAGCATCACTATATGCTGGGTCAAAACATGCAGTACAAGCAATGATTTGGTGTTTGCGAGATGAGTTGAAAGGGACAAATGTAAAAGCGGCTACATTAAATCCTGGTTCTGTAAATACCCCTTGGTTCAATGGTAAGGATGTTGATAGAAGTAAAATGCTTTCAGCAGAAGATATCGCAAAATCAGCTAGATTTCTCATTGAACAATCTGAAACTGCTAATATAGACCATATACATATCATGCCCGGAAAAAGATAGATTTGTAAGTATAGAATCTAAGATATTCATTCAAAATCTTTAATTATAAAAAGTACTATTCGTTTAAAAAGAAATATTCAGATTTAAATTAATAATTGATTAAATGAATAATTTGCTTGGAGCATGGTAAATTATGAGTGAAAAGAAGAAGACATCAAAAGAAAAAATTGGGGCAAAAAAAATAAGTGAAAAGGAAACTGATATGAAAAAATCAAAAACACCAAGCAAAAGCACTGCTTCAAAACCTAAAACTAAAACTGCAACAAAAACGCATAAAAAAGAAGATATGGGCGATATCGATGATTCATTATTAATAGATGGTATTACTTATATCGAGCAAAATAAACTAGATACTGCTTTGGAATGTTTTGATGATTTTTGTAAGAAATATCCTGAGAATCATTTTGGTTGGTATTATGTTGGGTATACTAAAATGCTTCAAGATAAAAAGAAAGATGCTATGAAGAATTTCAAGAAAGCATCAAAAATTAATAATAAATTTCTACCAAGTTTATATTATCAAGGCTTATTAGAATTTGAAAATAATGATTTTCAAAATGCATTAATAATTTTTGATGATATTATGGAACGGTTTAATTCAGACGAATTAAAAGAAAGCAATTTCAATATACCTTACTTTATAGCTATATGTCATCACTATTTGGGTAATTTCCAAAGAGCTGAAGAATATTTCCTCTTTGCTTATAATCTCACTCCTGATGATCCTGTAGTTCTCTATTATAAAGGATTCAATGAGGTAGCTTTGAAAAATTATGACTATGCTGCTGAAACTTTCAAGAATCTTTTATATGTTGATATTAACAATCAACAATTTTGGGATCTAATAAAAGGGTATATGTATTTTTATCATCAAAATGAAGAAACTAAGGGTTAGAAAATAATTCTAAAGATTTCTTCTTTTATTTTTAATTTTCTATATTCTTTTTTAATGAAAAACTATTTGAAGACTATTTTGTAGATTGATGTGAGTTAAATGAGTGAAAAAGCTAAAGAACCTAAGTTACCCATTTATGAGCGATATCAATTACTTAATCTAATTAGCCAAGTATCAAAAAGGTTCGCTGGTGAACTAAGGATTCATTTTAGTAAGGAAAAATCATTGAAGTTAAAGAGACGAGAGAAACGAGTTAAGTATTTACGTAAAGAAAAATCTCAAAGAAAACTAAGTAAAGAATACATAAAGATACAACATCTGCCATCAATGCTAGCACAAGCGATTACCAGAGGAATTCCATTAAAGGAACCAAAACGAAAGGAAAAAAGTAAACCCGAAATAAAACAGTCTATTTATGTAGATTTGAATAAAGAGAAGCCAAAGAAAACTGATTTTATAAAAGAATCACCCATAGAAGGAATTGATTATATTCCTGATAAAATTTATCTCCAAAGATTAGATGCTGATAATTGCAAAATGATAGTGAAATTATTTGTTGATTGGGGTTATCTTGATGCAAATAAACTTGATTTATTTATTGATTCAAATAACAAAGAAAAAACTGAGAATCGTATAATTGTTTTAGATTCAAATAAAGAATATTTAGGAACTTATATTCTGAAGCATATGAGTAATTACATTGAAGACTCTGAAGGTTCAGCACGATGTTT
>JAEORJ010000072.1 GCA_016840945.1 Candidatus Gerdarchaeota archaeon | reverse complement strand
TATTTAATGCGACATCGCATTTAGAGCAATTAACAAGATATTGAATCCTATCCGTTTGGGGAAAAAACATAGTACCTAATTTTTCAAGAGTTTCATCTTTATTCCCATAAATTATTAATACCCAATCATTTAATTCTGCTGCTGCTTGAGCAATATTATTCACATTTCTATTAATATCTTGGCTTAGATTTTGGACATTAGAGGAGTGAATAATTTTTCTTCTAGGATCATTTTGAATAAAAGGCTCAGCTAAATGTTCATTTTTGCTAACTTCATTAATTAGATTTAAATCAACATAATTTTCTATAGCAATAATATTTTCTTTTGGATAACCTTTTTTGTGATAATAATCTATCCAATGTTCGTTTATCACAACTAATAAATCTGCTTTTTTGAGAATTTTTTTCACAATTTTTTTTGTTGCTAATGCAATATAAATTTGAAGTATTTTTTGTTTTAGACCTTTAACCTTCTTAATCTTACTTCTAGTGAAAATTTCCCATATTTCATGGTCATCATAAATGAATTTTACGTTTTCAGGAACAACTTTACAGGCGATATTGGCAGCCATCACATCATGAGCATGAATTATATCTGGTTTTATCTTATCAATAATTGAGGAATATTGTTTGGCCACTTCATTAACAGCTTTAGGAAAATATATCCTTGCTTTGATTTCAAGAGGAATCAAATAGCTTTCTTCAAAAACCGAATTGATTTGACCTTTTGCTTTCTCAGAATAAATTAGATAAATTTGATATCCAGCATTTTTTAAAGCAAGAGCTTCTCGCTCGACTCTACTATCAGGCAGATATCCATCTTTTATCATAAGGATTTTTTTCATTAAAATCAAACGAAATAGAAGTATCTTTTGCTTTTAATGTTTTGTTTTATCAATAATTTATATAAAATTATTTTAACTAGCATATACTCAAACAACATGGTGCTTTGTATGGTTAAAATATTGATGACAACACATACTACAATTCCTTACAAAAGATTAGACCAAGAAGCTAAAACATTGAAAGATGCTGGTCATGAAATCTATCTTATTTGTGGTAGTCAAAAGAAAAATTTACCCCCTCCTGATTTTTATGAAAAAATTTACTACATCCCATTAAACAAACGCACTCAATCTTTTCTACCATTCGCTACTAGAAAAGCTGCTAAACAATATGCAAAAGTAATTGCTGCCATACAGCCAGACGTCATTCATGCTCATGATTTGATGGCAGCAAATGTCTCAAGATTAACAATTCCAAAAAATACTAAGTTTGTTTATGACGATTGGGAAGTTTGGGAATTATATCGAAAATATGATTTCTTAAGTAAAAAAAACATCATTAAAAAATTAATTCGTTTAATGCAATATTTTACCACAAAATGGGCTAATAAAAAAGTAATCAAAAAAATAGATTTTATGATTGTTGTTAATGATTATTGGAAAACTCATTATGAAAAGAGAGGTGCAAAAAATAATCAAATTATAACACTTGAAAATTTCCCTTCTAAAAAAATAATTGAACAATCTCTTGGGAAAGATGAGCTTGTTGATTCGTTTATTTTAAATGATACTCGAAAGAAAATAATTCATTCCTCTGCATCCTCGAAAGTGTCTGAAGATTTTCAAAGAGATATTACTAATATTGTTCAAGCAGTATCAGAGTTAGATGATTGGGCAGTCATAATTTTCAGCAAACCAGATGAAAAATTTGAAAATCTAGGAGTTAAATTTCTACAACCAAGATCATTAATTGAATTCTTGGCTTGTTGTAGTAGATGTGATATTGCTTTAAATCCTTTAATTTTAAACGAACGCACTCATTATTCATCACCTAATCGCTTGTTTGAATTCGCAGTTCTAGGTTTGAAAATAATGTCTAGCAAAGCCAAAACATTTGTAGATAAATTTGATGACTCCTTAATTTGGGTTGATCCTGCAACCCCAAAAGAAGATATTAAGGATATTTTGATTCATCTAGAACGATATGCCTCTGGAGAAGAAATGAAAAAATTAGCAAAAGATTTCTTTTGGGAAAAAGAAGCAATGAAATTAATTGAAAAATATAATGAAATGTTAGGTAAGAATTAATTCATTGTTTTTTATTTATATAATTCAAGAATTTTCTGAAATAGTGCCATCGAGATAAGTACTCGTGCTTCGGCTCCACGATGCCTTTGTGCTAGTCTTTTCATTGTGTTGTTAATCCAATCCCAATTAAGAAAACTATATTCCCTAACTTTCTCATAATTCAACATATCTTCAATAAATCCTTTGTAACCTTTTTCCCATAGGGTTTCGTATGTTTCTCCCCAACCAAATTTATCACCGTAAGCTCCTCTCATGAGATTTTCTTTAGGAAGTTTATCTTTCATCATTTCTCTCATTCCCCACTTTGATATTCCATCCTTTATCTTAACTGATTTATCTAAAGCTAAAGCATATTTTACATAATCTTCTTCTAAGTAAGGGAATAAAACTTCTAATCCAGCTATTTTTCCTAGTGAAAAAATTTGATGTTTGTACAATTTATCACATTTGTAAAATGTAAAATATTCATTAGCATTCCATAGAGAAAGTAATCCCTTTTTAGGTAGATTATTTGTTGGGCTCAAGTAATCATAATAATTCCAAATATATCTTGCATTAAAAATGAGATTGGTAATCTCTTTTGCTATTCGTTTAGTTGCTTTTGAATAAATTTTAGGATTAAGAAAATCAATCCTTGGATTGAATCTTGTATTGATATGGTACCAATACATTCTCGGACTAATTGGTGAAAGAATTCCTCTAAGTACTTTAGATTTGATATTCTGTCTTGTGTAAATATGTTTAGAGAAAATATTTTCATGCACAAGTCTATGTGGTGGATAGCCACCCCAACACTCATCACCACCTAAGGAATTGATAGTGGTTTCATTTCCATCTTTCTTCATTATTTTACTTAGATTATAGATGTGAGCATTTCCCATAATGGGATCTGGTGAAAGTCTAAACATTTCATCCATTATTTTGAGATTATCTTCAGTTGTTTGATTAATTATTTTCAATTCCGTGTTTGTTTTATCAGCAACAGCTTGTGCAAATTTGGATTCATCTCTAAAATCAAAAATTTGATTATAAGCAGTTATTTTTAAATCAAAATTTTCTTTTTTATTAATTTCTTGAACGATATATAACATAACACTCGAGTCAATTCCACCACTTAATGGCATACCGATTTTTTTGCCCTTGTGACCCTCAAGCATTTTCTTGGTTGAATTATATAACCTAATATATGAATCGTTTTTCTTATAGGGAATTGATTCAAATCCCGCAAATGGAAAATCAAATGTCGATTTTACCTTTGGAACTTCTTTATCAAATACTAATTGTTTTCCAATTAATGCCCCCCCAAAATGAAATATTGAAACGAGTGAAGGTAAATTTATACCGGTCATCTAAAATACCCTAAATTAATTTTAATTGTAATTTAATCAATGACAATATAACTATTATTATAAAATTTTACTGTAAAATTATCTATTATAGTTCAGTGGTTGTTAATCTACTGTATTATTTTTATAGTAATTATTCAACTAAATTTAAATGTCGCAGTTATACTATCATTAGTATAAAACCTAAATCTCAAAATTGGAGGAAAGGATTTGCCTACTTTAAACGAAATTGATCAATTGGTAAAGGATAAAAAATCTGTAATTTGTGTATTAGGATTGGGCTATGTTGGATTACCCACAGCATTACATTTCGCTCAAAAAGGATTTCGTGTTTATGGTTTTGATGTTGATAAAAAAAAGATCGCTATATTACAAAAGAATCAATTGCCTTTTTATGATGTAGGTTTGGAAGAAAATTTCAAAAAAGCATTAACAACAAAAAACATTACTTTTCATGATGATCCCTCTTGTATAAAAAATTGCCACATTTCATTAGTGATCGTTCCAACCCCGGTTAACAATCAAAAGGTCCCTGACTTAAGCTATATAGAAAATGCTGGTGAATTTATTGGTACTAATTATTCAGATAATCATATAGTCGTTTTGGAATCTACTGTGTATCCCGGCGTTACTGATGAAATTTTAGGTCCAACAATTGAGAAATTTTCAGGTAAAAAAGCTGATCAAGATTTTCATCTCGCATATGTCCCTGAGCGTTATAATCCTGGTGATGAGGAGCATACATTATCAAAAGTTAAGAGAGTTATTGGTGCAAATTCTCCCAAAGTAGGTAAAATATTACATAAACTCTATTCGTCTATTGTTGAAATACCTGATGGTATTGTAATGGTTCGTAATACTAAAACAGCTGAGGCCGCAAAAGTCATTGAAAATACTCAAAGGGATTTGAATATAGCATTAATGAATGAAATAGCACTTATTTGCGAGCGTTTAGGTATTGATTCCGTTGAAGTAATAAATGCCGCAGCTACAAAATGGAACTTCGTTAAGTATATTCCAGGAGCTGGTGTAGGTGGCCATTGTCTTCCTCATGATCCTTATTATTTAACATCTAAAGCAAAGGAATTAGGTTATAATCCAGAGATTATTTTAGCAGGTAGAAGATTGAATGATTGGATGCCTCATCATATGACCGAATTGATTCAAGATGGTTTGAACAAAATTCGGAAATCAGTGAAAGGCTCTAAAGTAATCGTTCTTGGTGCTTCCTATAAGGAGAATGTAGGTGATTTGCGATCAGCCCCCTCTGAAATTGTTGTTGAAAATCTTTTGCGTAAAGGAGCTGATGTAGTTTTAATTGATCCTTATGTGAAAACAGATGGTAAATTATGGGGTTGTGAATTGTACAAATCATTAGAAAATGCTCCTATAGAAAATACTTCAGCTATAGCTTTTATGACAGCTCATGATGTTTTTACTGAAGAAGTACTTTTAGCTATTAGAGGTAAGTTAGCTAAAGATGCAGTTTTAATTGATGGCAGAAGAAGATTAGATACTACTAAATTGAAGGAAAAATATCTAATTATCAAATTAGGTTCTGGTTTAACTGAGTATTAATTAAGATTAATATTCAGTTCACCACAAATGTGTTAACTTACCAATATATTTTCTTATGAAATTTATTTGATGACGTCTATATTGTATAGCCAACTCTAATCGTTTGGAATATACTTTTCCTTTAATAAAACCAACAAACATTAAAATGCCAGCTTTTACCCTTTTTCGAGCATAAGCAGTTCTAATGCATCTTCCTATTGCGTATGGTATCCAATAACCAACCTCTCTCATGGCTGCACCACGATAGACATGAATCCTGTCAGGTGCTCGGGTGCTTCGAGGTCTTAAGTGATAAACAATAGGTTCTTTAAAGCTACGAGCATTTTTACCATTGATATTAGCAATGAATATTGGTATTGATTCCCAAGCATAGCTTGTTTCATACCTACCCCCACAACTTTTTTTGAAGAAATCCATTCTATAAAATCTTCCAGCTGAACCATGGACATGACTGATATTTATTTCTTCTCCAGGGCAATATCCACTAGCAATCACTAAATTTGGATCTTCTTTAAAGTGAAGAATCATTTTTTCAAAATAATCACTAGTCAATAAAGCATCAGCACCATTAACGACCATATACTCGTAATCGTCAAGGTTAACTGCTGAAAAGCCATCATTGTAAACATTCGCAAGTGTTGCTAATCCTAATGCTGTGAAACCTCTATTTTGTCTTTTAATGATTTTAAAATTGATTTCAGCTTTCTTAGCAGCCCTTTCTGCTATTTCACTTGTTTTATCTGTTGAACCATCATCAATTATAACAACATTTGCAGGTAAGGGGTTTTGTTTTCCTAATGCTTCGACTGTTTTACCAATAAATTTTTCTTCATTTCTAGCGGGGATAACGATTAGTATTTTATCTTGTAGACTCACTGCAAACACATCTATCATAATTATTATACTGGCATTTATTGATTGCGTTCATAAACTATTGATTTCTAGTTTTATCTAGAAGTTATTTTATCTGCACAAATAATTATCTTTTCATCTAATCATTAAAACGCTAATTATTTTTTAATCATAACATAAGAATTCATATATAAGGTATTATGACATCAAATTAAAAAAGAGTAAATTTTATTTTAACTTAGTAATAGTAAAATAACAATCTCAAATGAGGAAAATATTGGAGTGTTAAGATTATATGAAAATCATTTCTATTGTAGGAGCAAGACCTAATTTCATTAAAATGTTCCCTTTAACAAAACTCCTTGATAAATCAAAACATGAGCATATCCTTGTTCATACAGGGCAACATTATGATATCAATATGTCTGATATTTTCTTTAAAGAAATGGGTGTTAGAGCCCCTGATTATAACTTGGGTGTTGGATCAGGAACACATGGTTACCAAACTGGTGAAATGTTAAAGGAAATCGAAAAGATTCTCATTCAACAAGAGCCTGATATAGTAATCGTTCCCGGGGATACAAATTCAACCCTTAGTGGTTCACTTGCTGCTGCTAAATTAAATATCAAAATTACTCATTTAGAAGCTGGTTTACGTAGTTTTAACAAAAAAATGCCTGAAGAAATTAACCGTGTTTTAACTGATCATTGCTCAGATATTTTACTTTGTCCTTCTGATTTAGCTGTCGAAAATTTGAGAGCTGAAGGTATTATCTCAAATGTTCATAAAGTTGGCGATACAATGTATGAGCTTGCAACTATGGTTGAAGATAAAATTAATGCTATTACAAAAAGAACCGATATACCTGGTGAATACATATTAGCAACAATTCATAGAGCTGAGAATACTGTTGCTGAAAGGTTACCAATTATCATGAATAATTTAGGGATTTTAAGTTATCCTGTTGTCATACCTATTCATCCAAGAACAAAAAACAAGTTGCATGAACTAAATCTTTTAGACAAGATTAGTGAAAATATCGTAATAATTGAACCACTTGGTTTCTATGAATTCAGTAGTTTAATGAAACATTCTCAAGCAGTTATTACAGATTCTGGTGGTGTGCAAAAAGAAGCTTATTGGCATAAAAAACCTTGTGTTACTGTTAGAGATGAAACCGAATGGTTAGAAACTGTTAAAGCTGGGGGTAACATATTATCAAAACCTGATAAAATAAAAAATAATCTTGAGATGATGTTAACAAAAGAAATTCATTTTGTTGATGATTTATATGGTTATAAAGATACTAGTGAACGTATATTAGCAATTTTAGAAGCATCAGGAAAATAATCTTAATTTTATATATAAATTAAAAGAAATAATTACTATTTTTTCCAATTTTTACTCAATTTCCTATCAAAAAATAAGAATCTTTAAAAAGTTCTATAAAATAATAAGGTAAACTATAATATAGGAATTAGCTATAAAATACATGTAGTTAAAATATTTTAACAACAGGAGATAATGAAAAATGGCTCGTTGGAATTATGATCCTACAAACATCCCCACTAATATTGAAATTCCGGAATTAGCATTAAGTGATTTGTTTTACAAATCTGTAAAGGAATTTGGCAGTTTACCATTTTTAGTTTTTCAAGGTAAATCTAAGACTTATCAACAATCTGCTAGCGAAGTTAATAGACTTTCAAATTCACTAGTAGACCTTGGTATCAAGAAAGGTGATAGAATTGCCTTACTTATGCCCAACTGTCCCCAATATATCATTAGTTATCTCAGCATTCTAAGTATTGGAGCAGTTGTTACAGCTATTAGTTCCCTTTATACAAAAGAGGAAATTGAATTTCAATTGAAAGATAGTGGTTCAGTGGCCATCATAACTTTGGATATGTTTCTTGATAATGTTAGAGCAGTAAAAGAAAACACTAATTTAAAGCATGTAATAGTTTCATCTGTTGCAGATGAGCTAAGTGCTTTGAAAGGATTCCTTTATAAAAATATCATTGCTAGAAAGAATCCAAAACCAAATGATACAGAATTAATCTACAAAGATTTAATTAAAAAAGGTAAAGATACTCAATTTAAGATTAAAATTAATCCTAAAGAAGACTTAGCTGCATTACAATATACAGGTGGAACTACTGGTTTATCAAAAGGTGCTATGTTAACACATTATAATCTAGTTTCACAAGCGATTGTCCTTGAATATTGGATGCAATGGATAGGTGGTCGACCACCAGGAGTACAAACAACTAATATTGGTGCTTTACCGCTTTCACACATCTTTGGATTAACAACTTCATTTCTCTGGCCCATGTCTGTTGGTGCTATGATTTCTTTAATCCCAGATCCAAGGAAATTAGAAGAAGTTATGAAAACCATTCAAAGTCAAAAAATACACTTCTTTATGGGTGTTCCAACTTTATTCCAAAAATTGGCTGAGCATCCTAAAATATCAAATTATGATTGGTCATCATTGAAAGCTTGTATTTCTGGAGGTAGTGCATTACATCCTGATGTATTTAAGCAATTTGAAGCAAAGACCGGTGCATTACTTGTTGAAGGCTATGGATTATCAGAAGCTTCTCCAGTAACTCATATTAATCCTATCGATGAAGTTAAGCGTCGAATAGGCATAGGTATTCCAATACCAAATACTGATGCTAAAATAGTTGATATAAATACTGGTGAAGATATACCTGAAGAATTTGATGAAGATGGATTCACAGGTGAAGGTGAATTATATATCAAAGGTCCTCAAGTAATGAAAGGTTATTGGAACCGTCCAGAGGATTCAGCTGATGTTCTCAAACCAGGAGGGTGGTTAAGAACTGGTGATGTAGTTAGAATGACTGATGAAGGTTTCTTCAAAATAGTTGACCGATTAAAGGATTGCATCTTCTACTCTGGTTATCAAGTATGGCCTCTAGAAGTCGAAACAGCACTTTGCAAACATCCTGATATCTCTTTAGCAGCTGTTATCCCAGTAAGAGATGATAGCAATAATGAAATTGTTAAAGCAGTTGTTGTTGCCAGTCCAGGTGCACCAATGCATGAATACAAAGAACTCAAAGCTTTTTGTAAGCAACACCTTGCTCCCTACAAAGTACCACGTTTGATTGAATATCGTGAAAGTTTGCCTTTATCACCAGTTGGTAAAGTTTTAAGACGACCTTTACGTGAAGAAGCAGAAACATTAGCAAAAGTGAAAGCAAAGTAAGTCGCTACTTACTTTCATCTTTTTTCTTTTTTATTCATTCTTTCCTCAAAGGTCTTATATTATTTTGAAATTATTTTAAGTTATTATGAGTGACCTTATCGCACAAATTAGAGATGCATTAATAGAAGCTGGTATTTCACCAAAGAAAAGTTTAAGTCAAAATTTCTTAATCACTAGTGCGATAATTGACCGTCAAATACAATATGCTGAAGTAAAATCTAGTGATATTGTTGTTGAAATTGGAGGAGGAACAGGAGTTTTAACAACTCAACTAGCGCAATCTGCTATGAAAGTCTATTGTATTGAGTATGACCGTAATTTAGCTAATTATCTTAAAAATAAATTTAGTTCTCAAAAAAATGTCGAAATTATTCAAGGAGATGCTATGAAAATTGATTTTCCATCGGCAAATAAATTTGTAGCTAATTTACCATATCATATTTCATCACCTTTAACATTCAAATTACTAGAAATCTCCTTTGAAATTGCTATTTTAATGTATCAATATGAATTTGCTCTACGAATGATAGCTCAACCAGGTACAGATGACTATTCAAGGCTATCAGCTAATTTACAATACCGTGCAAATGTCGAAATTATGGAACGTGTTTCAAAAGGGCATTTCTATCCCGTTCCTACTGTTGATAGTGCAATAGTGAAAATTACCCCTAAAAAAGAAACTTTACCTGTACAACCAATGTATTTTGAAACCGTCTCAAGGATTATATTCAATACTAAAAATAAATTTGTTTCAACAGTATTTTACGATTTCTTTAAACGTATAATACCAAAAGAAGAAAGGTTAGATTTCAGATCAGCTCTAAACGATGAATTGAGTTATGCCAAAACACGTGCTCGTGATCTTACAATAAATGATTTGGTAAAAACAACTCAAGAAATGATAACAATCTTAACGAAGCGAAATCAATTAGAACTTCTAATTGCCTATGAATAATATAAGGATTAAATGGAAATGAAAAAAACAATTGATGGATTGAAGCTTATCATTCCTAAAGATGTTTATGACCCAGCTGAAGACTCCTTTTTATTAACTGATAATATAGCAATGAGTACAAATAGTAAAGTTTTAGAGGTCGGTTCGGGATCAGGATATGTTTCCATTTATTTAGCACAAAAATACCCTGAATCAGAATTTTTCTGTTTAGATATAAATTATCAAGCTGCTAAAATAACTCGTATAAATGCCATCCAAAATAATATCTCGTTAGAGGTAATAAATTCCGATTTAATGACTTCATTATTAGAACTGCCTTCAAGTTCGGGATTCTTTGATATTATTGTCTTCAACTCCCCTTATTTACCTGTTTCGGATAAAGGAATTCTTGAACATGCTTGGTCAGGAGGAAAAGATGGCCTAGAAATTGTAAAGAAATTTTTAAGTGATTTACCAAAATATTTAGCAAAAAATGGTGTTTGTTATTTAATTGTATCATCACTAGCCAATTTGTCAAAGCTTGAAACCATTACTAAAAGCATAAATTTAGAATTAAGTATTATCGATCAAGTAAAAGAAGGTAATGAGACTATCATTTTATACAAAGTATTTTTTAGAGTAAATCATTAATAATACTGTTATTAAAAAACAACCTTTCAGATGAACTAATTTCAAAGGTGTATATTATGAGGAGAAATAAAGAACCAGATTATGTTGCTTGGTATATTTTAGCATTATTCGACTTTGGTGTGCCTATTTCTAATTTATCTGAAAGACAATTAAATGAAATGTGGGAAAAAATCATAAATGCTTTTAAGGAAAATCTACCAAAAAATGATTTCTTTGTTAAAGGTGGAATTACTGAAATAGATATGCCTTATGTTGAAGAATCGTTTAAATTAGCAAAAATTGAACCTTTCAGCTCTTATATTGATTTAAAACGTTCACCACTAATTGGTTTCTATAATCAAAGGTTGATAATTCGATTAACTATTGGTATAGAAGATTTTTTTGATCTAAAAACACATCGAGATGATATTCTTCGGGACTTAAAATTTGTATTTGAAGATTTAAAGGGTATAAAGCTATCAGTAGAAGATTCAGAAGGAATTGGTGAAAAAGATTGGGAAGTTAATGATGTATTTTATTTCCCCTTAATAGTCATTAAAAATGGCGCAAAATTCATCAAAGAAGAGATTAATTCTGCTCGAGTAAATAATGTTGATCCAATTTATTCAATACCAACAACATCATTAACATATACTCTGCCTGAACGAGGTGAATGGTATAACTTGTTTAGCTTTAAGGAGCATTACATTCGAATTAGCGTTCGTAGTGTTATGGTCTTTTGCGATGGTTGGGTTCCTCTTGAGTTTAAACAGACTTTAATTAATGCCATTTACCAAGGTGGTATTTATGAACAAATGAGGAAAATGCGTAATATCGCACAACCTCTAACAAGACAAAGAATGCGTGCCATTGATGATGATATTCTATTGTCACTTGCCAGTGTTATTAGGGACATGATTAAAACTAACATTGATGCAGCAAGGATAGCTGAAAAACAACGATTCATAAGTTTCTTTATTGCTACACTATCATTTCTAATATCAGCAATGGCTTTTATAATAAGTATTATTGGTTTCAAGTAATTCAATCACTGGATTTTACCAATCATTATATCTTCAATAATATTATGAGCTTCATTTGTTATGCCAGGAGTAATTTTAAAGAATTCAATACTCGTTTTTTTAGCTTTAACCATTTCTCTATCGGTTTCTGAATCACCAAATGCGAACCATCTATGGATTTTATTTTCAGGATCCAACACCTGAATAGCTTTTTCAGCAGCAGTTTTTTTGCTTATATTTATTGGTAAAATATCTGCTGCATATGGATTCTTAATCAATTTTAAATCCTCATACTCTTCAATTATCGGTTCAATGTATCTTGACAAAACCTCTATTGTTAAACCATATGTTTGGAGAGTGCGAAAAGTTATCATTATTTCTTTAGGTTCAACCCAAAGTGAACGAAAATTAGGAGCTAAATAATTTTCATAGAGTTCTAATTCACGATCAACTAAAATTGTTTCAATTACTCTTTTTTTCACTTCCAGTAATTGTTCTCTTATCTTAGGATTTGTTCTTCTTCTCTGTTTTTTTCCTTGATAAAAATTAACCAGTCCATACTCGCAAAAAGCTGGGATATAATTCATCAATAACTCATTAATATTATTAAAAAATACATTATGAACCCATTGAACACTGCGACCTGTTACAAAACCTATAGGGAATCCTTTTTTTCGGATGTGCTCTAAATCATTGATTATAAGCAAATCAATAACTGAATCATTTCTTTGATAGGTAGTAATTGTTCCATCTATATCAAATAAGAAGCCAATTTCAGGTTTTATCATTGGGGATTCTCCTTACACATCGCTAATATTCTTTCATAAAGGATTATAATTATTTTTCGTAAAAAAATCACTATTTAGTTTAAATTAATGTTTAAAAAGAAAACACATTATGTTTTTATTTCCAAACTACTACTACTAATCGGGTACAATAGATGAAATTTGGTGCTTCATTTCCATTAAACAAAATCCAAATAGCTGAATTAGTTGCATCAAAGCAAATGGGTTTTGATTTCCTCGAATTTTATATTGATGATTATCTAACCAATAAAGAAGAATTTAAATTACAACTAATCGCTATTAGAGAGGTTTTGGATTCTTATGATTTGTTCTCAATATTACACTTACCACATTTGAATACTTTAATGGTAAAAGATTTAGCTATTTGGACTGATTTAACAGATCGCTATTCAGAACAGATTAAATTAATAGGACAATTAGGAATAACAACTAAGATAGTTTTTCATGGAGTTTTTGGTGGGACAGAGAATCCTCCCGATATCTCCAATGATAATATCATGGATTTGAAACATAAAGCCATTGAAGAATGGATTATCGCAGCTGATGAATATAATATCAAATTAATGCTGGAAAATCTTGATGAGTCAGTTAATGATTTAGAATCAATTTTTAAAAAGCATCCAAAATTAGGCTTCACTTTCGATTCTGGACATGCTAATATAATCTTTCCAAATTCACCTCACCAAACCCCTCGAGAGAAAACAAACACTCTTCTTCACAAATTCAAAGATAAATTAGAACATATTCATTTGAGCGATAATTTAGGTGGTATGAATGAAGTGGCAGATTTACATATGCCAATAGGAACCGGCACTGTTAACTTTAATGATTTGTTTTCTATCTTAAAAGAATTAAAATACCATAAAACATTAACTTTTGAAATTTATAATCCTGACTATCAAATGATCTATCTAGATGCCTCATTTAAAGTGATTAAAGAAATACTTGGTATAGAAGATGATAAGAAATTCGAATAAAGCTAGGTTCTTAAGGTAAATCTTTCCCTAAGAATTCGGTGCAAAAAAATGCATAATATAAATACTAAAGAAAAAATAGCTAAAATTGTTGATTGGATAGTAAACTCAAAGCATCTAGTTGCTTTTACTGGTGCTGGCATAAGTACTGAATCAGGAGTACCTGATTTTAGAGGGCCAGATGGTGTTTGGACGCGAAGAGATAAAGGGTTACCTCCGCCAAAAATGACAAAAGAATGGAGTGAAGTTGAACCAAATTTCGGACATCAATCTCTGGTAGAGCTACAAAAAATGGGGTTACTAAAATTTCTAATATCCCAAAATGTTGATGGGCTCCATTTAGCTTCAGGAATCAAACGAGAGCTATTAGCTGAATTACATGGAAATAGCAAGCTTTTGATTTGCTTATCTTGTAATAGAAGAATGACTTATGAGGAAGCAAAATGGGATAAAGCAATTTGGGGCAATGGTTATAGAACTAGCTCAGTTAAAGCAAACCAACCTAAATGCCCTTACTGTTCTGGAAGGCTAATTTCATCTGTTGTAAATTTTGGTGATCCATTGCCAGAAGATGATTACCAGAAGGCATTTCATCATTCAGAAGAAGCAGATGTTTTTCTTATCTTGGGTTCCTCGTTGGTGGTGACTCCAGCAGCTGATTTGCCAAGAATTGCATTAGCCCATAAAGCTAAAATTATTCTTATAAATATGGGTTATACTCCAATGGATGATGATGTGGATATTAAAATTGAGGAAGGAATCGGCCCTATAATGGAACTAGTTATGGCTGGGATTAGAAAAGCATTATCCTAATCCTACCATCATTTTTTTTCAAGTTAACATTATCGAAACTATTTTATTGCTTAATATTCCAATCAAAAACTGTTTGGTGAAGTAAATGGATTATTTAGAGATGGAGAAGCTCTTGAAAGCTTTTAGTTCTGCAACCAGATTAGAAATCTTGGATTGTATCCAACAAGGTTTGAATAGTTTTGATGTGATTGTTGAGAAAATGGATAAACATCGTTCAACTATTAATAACCATCTTAAGATTTTAACTGATGCAGGAGTGATTAAAAAGATTCAATTTATAAATAAACAAAATCAGAAATTAACTACCTATGCTCTCGAGAAAAAAGCTAATGTTTTATTAGCAACAATAAAACATCTTATGAAATAATAATTGATGATTTAGAGTTTTACAAAAGATTAAAAAGTAGTCAGTGAAAATAATAATTAATTGAAAGAGTTTTTTTTATTATTTTTTTCTTTTTCAATTTTATATTGATGTGAGTTGATACAAGAATGATTTATAGGCAACTCGGGAAAACTGGGCTAGAAATAAGTGAAGTAAGCCTTGGTTTAGAATGGCTTTACAAAAAGAGGGAAGCTGAAATAACTGAGGTTTTACAACATGCGATTGAAAATGGTGTCAATTACTTTGATATTATTTTTAATTTTGAAGACTTTCTAAAACAAATCAAGGTAGCTATCAAACCTAAACGTGATCAAATAATTTTAATGCATCATTTAGGATCATCAGAGTATAAGGGAAAATATAAGAAAACCCGATCAATAAAGAAGTGCTCTGAAACTTATGAGAGGTTCCTTCAAATCATGGAAACTGACTATGTGGACATCCTTTTTATACACTTTGTTCACACTCTAAAAGAATTTGAAGATACTTGGGCTGAAGGCGGTGTGAAAGATCTTGCATTAAAATTTAAGGAAGAAGGAAAAGCTCGCTTCATAGGAATGAGCACCCATCTATATGAAATCGCAATAGAAGCCGCTAAAAGTGGTGTGGTAGATGTTATTATGGTGCAATTAAATATGGCTAATCATTCACATCCAAAAAGGCAAGAGTTCTTAACACTCTGTGCTCAAAAAAATGTTGGTGTTATAGCTATGAAGCCATTTGCTGGAGGAAAACTCTTTCAAAAAAATAAAACAATAACATTGCCAAAATATATCACTGCTGGTCATGATATTGGTCAGAAAAAAATAACACAAACAATAACTTCAGCACAATGTATACATTATGTATTAAATCAAATT
>JAEORJ010000007.1 GCA_016840945.1 Candidatus Gerdarchaeota archaeon | reverse complement strand
TGCTAAGTGATTCAATAAGGACAAATTTTGGTAATCGCTCACCATTAATAATGATAGGGGGAGGAATAACAGCAATCATACTACTTATCATAGGATTATTAAGTAACATTTTACAGCGAGTCAGTTATAGTTATATAATTATAATCTTACTTTTTATGATAAGTCATATTACTTTAGGGGTTGCTTATGCTCCTTGGTTAGCTTTAATTGTTGATCTTTTCAAGAAAAAAGAGAGAGTAATAATTGGCACTCTTATTACAATTGTCAATGCTATAGGTGCAGGAGTAGCACTATTGATTTTTTCAAAATTAATTGATAATAATAGATCAAATATTGTTTGGATAATTGCAGGGATAGTTTTTGGATCAACTGCAATATTAACCTCAATTTTACTGCCAAAGAAAAATCCAAATTTTGAACCTACTATTAAAATCAAAGAGATTATTAAAATTCCTAAGATAATCTGGAAGTTTGGAGGAAAAACTTGGACTATATTATTGATTATTAGCACACTTTGGGCTTTTAGTACTCATTTAGTAGAAACATCTATTGTAAATTCATTGGTTGATCGATTTAGAGTTACACAAACCATAGCTTCTACTTCAAGTAATTTAGTAATGGGAATTTATATAGCAGTTCTATTAGTACCCATTATTCTGATATTAAATAAAATGAAAAAAAATCATTCAGCAATAATTGCCAGCATACTATACGGATTTTTTTGTTTAGCATTAGCGCTTATGAAAAATCCCAATGCAATTTATGCAATTATGGTGATTGGGGGAGCTGGTAATATAATGATTAGTATCCTATCAATTGTTTTACCTGCTGATAAGGTACCAATTGGTAAAGAAGCCTGTTTTCTAGGAATGTTCTTTATATTTGGCACTATCATCAAACCATTTGCTACAATTATTCAAGGGTTAATTTTAAACAATAAAATAGATAATATGACATTGAATGTTTTTGGTGGATATCCTTGGGTGTTTTTAATAGCTGCTTTAGTATGTTTTATGTCTATGATTTTAATTGGTTTCATGAATGAGAAAGCTAAAGTAACAAAACACAAACAATTAACAGAAAATATCTATGAAAAAAATAAGGAGAGTAGAGGTATTAATTACCTCTAAAGTTGTTTTATTTTGCAGTTACGTGATGACACTCAACAAAATGTGTTGGTGAAATTTGTATTCTTGGTGGTTCCTCTTGTGTGCAGATTGATGTAGCAATTGGGCAACGTGGATGGAAGTTACATCCAGGAGGTGGGGCAACGGGAGATGGAGGATCACCTTCAAGGAAAATACGTTCTGGTTTAACAGTAGGATCAGGTATTGGAATAGCTGATATTAGAGCACGAGTATAAGGATGTCTCATATCTTCAAATACTTCTTCTACAGTGCCAACTTCAACTAATCTTCCTAGGTACATAACACATACAGTATCTGAAATCATTCTGATAACTGATAAGTCATGAGCAATGAAGATATATGCCAAGTTAAATTCACGTTGCAAGTCTCTTAAAAGCATTAATACTGCAGCTCTAACTGATACATCAAGAGATGAGACAGGTTCGTCGAGAATAACAAATCTTGGATTTAAAGCTAATGCTCTAGCAATACCAACACGTTGTTTTTGACCACCGGAAAACTCGTGTGGGAATCGGAAAGCATGATGAATCATTAGACCTACTTTTTCCATTAATTCTATTGTTCTAATTTTTAATTCATCGCCTGAAGCTACATTATGAATAACTAATGGTTCAGAAATAATGTCAAAAGCAGTCATTCTTGGGTTCAATGAAGCTGAAGGATCTTGAAAAACGATTTGCATTTGTCTTCGCATTTCTCGTAATTCATGGGCATCTAATCCCATTAAATCGACCATTTCTTCGTCTTCATTTCTAAAGAAAACATGGCCAGAAGTTGGTTTGAGTAATATGAGAATTGCTCTTGCAGCGGTGGATTTACCACAGCCGGATTCGCCTACAACACCAACTGTTTCACCTTTTTTAACATTAAAAGAAATACCATCAACTGCTTTTAGAAAAATTGGTGTTCTGTTGAATATTAAACCACCACCAGCGACTAAGAAGTGTTTTTTAAGATTTCTAATTGCTACTAGCAAATTAGGGTCGTCAGGAATCTCATAAATTTCAGCGTCTTCTTCAACGGCGGGGGCTTTGTAAATACCCATCCTTTGCTTAACACGGTCCCAGAATGAAAATTCACTCATTATGATCACTCTTTATTTTTACTAAACTAAACTTAATGATTAAATATTTTTTAAGTTTAACATAATAGCTATATTGTTGAAACAAAGCTGTCATATTAAATTAGTTAAACAAAAGATGTTTACAAAAATGCTTTATAATAATTCCGTTCATTGTGTTTATTCCTTTATATTAGATAAAAAAGCTTGATTTTAATATCAAAATATTTCTTAATGAGAAAAAGCTAATGTACCAAAACATACTAGTAATTAACCGCACCAGAAATAGTTGTTTATGAAGGTTTAAAATATAGTTTGTGATAGATTACTATAGAGGAGAAATCGAATACTTTGTCCCGAAATAAAATAAACGATATGGCCCTTGCCAGAGAAACACAATTAATGTTTACTTATACTCAGGGCTTTTCACTCGCAGGTAATGAATTGAACCGTTGGAGAGGCGATATTATAGTGAACACTGCTGATGGTGAAAGAAAAATACCAGTAGAAGTATTTGTTCCACTAAAATACCCAGAATATCCTCCGAGGGTGATAGTTTTAGAGAAAAACATTCAACATCCAAATATCGAAAAAGATGGCAATGTACTATTACGAATAACTCATGAATGGAAACCTGATGTACATGTTTACCAAATTATCCATGAATGCCAAAAATTATTCGATAAAGTCCCGCCAAAATTTGCTGACATGCCACAAAAAACAACAAAAGCAACGATACAGGCAATCGATACTTTGCCAACTAAGAACAAAGAAGTGGATGATGTTAATAAAACAATTACAACACTTCAAGACAAAATTCAGCATAAGGATGAAGAATTACGTAAACTTCGCTCAGAATTAATGAAATCATCTAATGAAACAATTACTAAAGTTGATAATTTAGATATGCTTTTACCAACTGATAAAAGTGAAAGTGAAGTATTGGTGTTAAAAGCTCAGAGTGTAGCAATAGCTGATTTGCTTTCAACTCTTGATGAAAAATTCAAAGATGGAGAAATCAGTCCAGTAGACTTCTCAAAGCTTTATCGGAAATACACAAAAGAACTGTATCTAATACATAAACAGATAGAGAATAAATAAAGAGGTAAAGAAAATGTCCTATTCGTCCAAAAATAAATCAACAATTGAATTAGAAGCAGAATTATTTTCCTGTATTGCAACAATTGATAATCTTAGTCATAGTTTTGCTGATGGTATATTAGATCCTGGAATGTACCGTAGACAATTACGAGCACTAATACGAGATGCGTTCATGGCAAGATTTCAGCTTCAGAAGAAAGGATTTGATTTAGAAGGCTTCTTAGAAAAAGAAGATATTGTAAAGAAATATCCATATGGAGCTGAAAAATTACGCTTTGCTGAAGGAGTAACACCTATAACAACTGATTCATCAATTGAAACAATAGCTATGCCTTTTGGTGAGATGAGTGATCTTCCAGCTAAAAGTGCTGATTTTGTTGCCAATTCAATAGAATTAATTGACTTACTTAGATTAGGTTCAGTAGCAAGAATTGAATTGATTGTTCCAAATCTAGATGAAATGGAAGAAATACTAATTAAATATCCAGGCTACGGTAAAGATTCTGATATTGTAAAAGAAATAGCCAATTGGAAAGAAATGCTTGAAGCACGACCACCTGATGAAGTTCTCGATGAAGGCTTAATAAAAAGGTTAGAATTCGAAGCTGTAAGATGGTTAAATGCTTTTAGAAGATCATTACGAAAATAATGATTTTCTTAACCTTTTATTTTCTAAAGTATTATGAGCTCCTAACAAAAAAATGAGGTATTTGAAATGCGAGGAAATCCAGTAGCATATAGAAATTTACACAAGCATTTAGTAGAGATATTAAATTATCTCGAGATATCATTAGATGCTGATTTTGTACTGGAAGAACTTGATGCTGCGCTATATGAATGTGAGAGCACTTTTGGTAAACGCCATAAATTATCCATACAATTACGTTCGCAGATGAAATACTTATACAACAAATACCTCGCAAAAAAGGAATTACCCCTAGAGAAAAGAGATCAGGAAAGATTGAAATCAATTATTGATGAGTGGTTAAAGAAATACTATAGAAAGATACCTAGTTAAATTTAGGAAATCTATTTCGAAATGTTATAAAAACTAATCGTCCATTAAATTCCTAAGGAATGAATAAACATGGGTTTACGAGATATAGAAAAGAAAATCAGAGTAAAATCAGCGTTTCAAACAAAAGAAGCAGAAATTATGATTAAAGATTTAGAACAAATGCTGTTGAATGTTAGAGAACTTCGTGATGAACTGAAGAAATTTGAGAAAAAATGGAAGAAAGATATCGAGAAAAACGAAGAATCATATAGCAAATTAGTTGAGCTTAGACAAGAGTTAGGCCTGCCAGATGAAATGGGTGTGTATGAATGGAAAGAAAGCGCCACATTCTGGGATAGAATTGGTGGTGGCGATTTTTATGAGCGTTTGAGTGTAGAAATACTCGAGAAAGCTAAAGAATTACAAGAATACACTGGTGGTATTATGACCCTTGGTGAAGTAGTACTACTAGTAAATAAAGGTAGGCCAGGTAAAATTATTTCTGCTGATGATGTCATAAAAGCTGTTGAAAAATTAGCAAAAGCAAAACTTATTCCAGAACTACGAGAGCTAAAAAGTGGTGTAATTATAGTTGAATTTATACCTGCTAATCTCTCTGATGATCAAGAGGAAGTGCTAGCACTTTCAACAAGAAAAGGATGGATATCATTAGAGGAATTGATTCTGAAAACAAAATGGTCACAAGAACGCTCTGAAAGAGCTCTTGAATCAATGAGAGAAACTGGTATCGCTCGAGTAGATGCAAGTTATGCTGAAGGTAAGAAATATTACTTCCCTGGCTTAGGCGGGAGATGACCTATCTCCCTATTTTTTTTCTAAAAATATTTATCACAAAATTCTAAAGCAGGTAGTGCCATTTAGTTTTTTGAGTATTTTATTACTCAAAAATAAACATTTTATTTAGATAATTTAGGGCTGTACTATTATGGCGAAATCTGAAGAATTAAATTCATTTTGTAAGACTCCTTTAACAAAACCCAAATTTGCGGTTGCCGAACCTCATAATTTATCACCTCGAGCAAAATGGCTTCGAGATTATTATTTTCTAGGAAATTCCAGAGAGTGGAATAATGAATATTCTCCATTTACAACTGGAGCTCCTTGGGGTGACAGAATTTGGAATGAAGGGGATTATTATATTGTTCCCGATGTTTATGCTTTCATTGGTGATAAAACAAAGGGACTTTTCAATATGTCTATTGAATTAATGGCTCAAGAAGTAAAACTACCTGATGATTTTTGGGATGAGCCTTTACCTGTTAGAAGAGCTAAATTTGTTGAAGAAGTCATGTTAAATTATATCCCTCAAGAAATCATCTCAGAAAATGACTTGCTAGCTGGGGGACGATTTAATACTCAATTATCAAAATGCTTGAACAAAAACGAGTATGAGAAATTCGAGAAAGGTAATTTAAGAAATAGGCATATGATTTTCGAATATCATAAAAATGGCTTTGGAAATCTAGGGGCAACCGGTGGGCATTTAATAGTTGATTACAAAACAATCCTTGAAAAAGGATTCAAAAGCCT
>JAEORJ010000071.1 GCA_016840945.1 Candidatus Gerdarchaeota archaeon | reverse complement strand
CCTCATCGGGTGAAATCTTTAATGCCTGACAAAGGGAAAAACTAACAAAGGAGAAAAACAGAAACAGGATAGTTCTCATGTTATCCTCACTGACTTTAATTGCCTTTATGGCAGTTATACATAGTACACGTGTTATAATTTACATCATGGGGAACATAAAATTTAGAGTCCTGGCCTGAACTACTCAATAAAATTACCCATGTATCATTGACAACAGGTCTAAATTTTACCTGTTAAATTTACAAAAACCTCAAAATAAATCCAAATATAATCAATTTCCAAAGCCTGACACTAAGCCGGCAATTCATAGCAAGGATAAATTCTATACAACACTTTATAGATCAAAACATTACCAGATTTTTTTGCCGATCGCTTCCTGCAGGACAAAGCGGTTTAAAATCATATATGAAGATTTCATGAAATTGTCTCCAGGCGGACAAGAAAGATTGGGGACAGATATTATTTCTGGAAAATTATGTTTCGAACCAAACATTAACACAAAGGAGAAAGAGAAGTAATGAAGAATTCATATTGGAAAACGGAAAAACCATGGAAATAATAATTTGGCAGGTATGACTGGGTGAAAACTATAGTGGCCACTGTTACAAAAATAAAATCATACAATAAATCATAACCAATCTTTTCTCTTAAAAAATAAAAGCATACTAATTGCTACGGTAATAATAACCCCCCAAAAAACAAAATAACTATATTTAAAATGTAACTCTGGCAGGTACTCAAAATTTGTACCATAAATCCCGGCAATAAATGTCAGAGGAATGAATATTGCTGCAAATATGGTCAGAATTTTCATAACGTCATTCATTTTTTGACTTACATTGCTGTTGTAAATATTCAATTGATCGGATAGCATCTCTCTATACATATCAATTGATTCTGTTGCATGTGTGATAAGATCAAGCAAATCATTCAGGAAAGGTTTTGTTTCTGCTCGAATAAATTCCGATTCCAATTTGGACAATTTTGAAACAAAATCCATTGTTGGTCTGATAGATTTCCGTATATAGCTCATTTCCCGTTTATACGTATTGATTTTTTCCAGAGTCTTTGTGGAATTGTCACCTAAAATTCCTACCTCTATATCTTCGATCTTTTCACCAAATCCGGATATTAGGTAGAGGTAGTTATCGACGACAGTATCAAGTAAGGCATACGCTAAATAATCAATTCCGGCTTTTCTGATTCGACCCTTTTGTTTTCTGATTCTCTCTCTTACAGGTTCGAACACATCACCAACCCGTTCCTGAAATGTAATTAGAAATGTGCGACTTATTATCATAGACAGCTGTTCTGAATGAATGACCTTTTCCTTATCATCATATTGAAGCATTTTTAGTATAATATAAATGCAATTATCGAATTCTTCCATTTTAGGGCGCTGGCCGGTATTTAAAATATCCTCAAGTAATAATGGATGCAGATCAAAAGTTTCTCCAACTTTATGGATAAGATCAAGATCATGGAGTCCATCGATGTTAATCCACGTTACTGTATTGGTGTCTTTAGAGTTGCGTACCTGCATGATATCTTTTAACTCTTGTTCAACGAGATTATCTTTATCAAAATCTATAATTCTGATTCGAACATTTTCCAATTTTTTCTCTCCGATAAAGACTAATGATCCGGGTGCCAGTCCCTTGTTAGCTTCTCTGTCCTTAAACAATCTTGTCATGATTTCCTATTCTCCCTTCTATATAAAACATTGATTTCATGTGGTCACAATAAAGGTTTTGAATTAAGGTAGTCTTATCAGCCATGAACCATCCCGGAACCACTTCGCTTCTAAATTTTCAAGAACACCACCAATTTGTAATGCAGTCATTTAGTTCTCTATCAGATTGTGCAGTTGGAATGCATCAGGGGGAAGGGCGATACCAATCGGTTCGATGGTCAGCGGTTCTTCCAAATGACATCTATTTCGTTTTTTTCCAGTGCTGGCAATAGTTCAGAAAAAGGTTTTTCAACTAACCTCAACCTTAAATTCACGGCATCTGTTAATAACACAGCCAGGTCAACTTCATAGCCCATGAGTTGACCTTCTTTGGATTTCATCGTAAATGGTGGTTGATTACCGCTTGTTCCTACCCGTAATTCCCCACTTTTCAAAATT
>JAEORJ010000070.1 GCA_016840945.1 Candidatus Gerdarchaeota archaeon | reverse complement strand
GAATCCTACAAAAACTATCTCCTCCTGAAATTTTCACATTCTATTACATTTTTCAGAAGAAATACGAACAAGTGGCTCACTATTCTTACCTACTACCAATTTATTATACAATAAATGGTGGAATTGTTTCAGAAAACAAATATAATGAATTCGCTGGTTGGATCATTGCTCAAGGTAGGGTAGTCTATGAGAACATCTTAAGAAATCCAGATTATATCAGTTCCATATTGGAATACAAAAAACCCTTCCCAATATATGGCCCAAATTATGATATCTATACTCTTATCATACCACTAGCAGCTGTTAATGCTTATAAGGAAGTTAACGGGCAATATTTCACAAATGAAGAATATGCTGCATTAATTTACTCTCGAGAGTTTAATGAAAGTTTGATGGATGAGAAAGGGATTAATGTTGCAAGTATAATGGATCCTAATTTAGATTGGGCAGCTCCACCAAATAGGGATATACTTGCAAAGCACATTCCTAAAACGTTAGAGAAGTTTGGAAACTGGATGGTCTCTTTAATTGGAGATTTCCAACCTATGACTCCAGAGAATCAAAGGACTTTTATAAAATTAGTCAAGGAGGAAGTTGAAGGATGGGAGAACGACCCTACAGAACCTCCAGTAGTGATAAAAACAACTCTTGTTAGTAAGAAGGTTCAATGTCCATATTGCAATAATTTTGTGGAAGAAGGGATAGATGTTTGCCCTTACTGTCAGAGTTCGTTAAAAAAATAACTGCTTCAGACTTTGAAATATTTTCCAGCCAACTGATTTGGTTGGGAAAAAATTATCCTTTTTTTATATTGACTTGAACTATACAGAACTTTTTCTGAACAGTTCAAAATGACTATTTAAATAACAATAATCCTAAGTAGTTAATAAAGGAAAATGGTTGTTTAAAGAATAATGTTAAAATCAAAAAAATCGCGAATAATTGTTTTTTTGATAGTAGCAAGTCTGATCATTGTTCCGGGGATTTTTTTAGGGCTATATTATGGAACTGATTTATTTGATCGAAGCACAAAAGATATTAGTGAAATTTATATCACAAACGATGAAGATTTTATTCAGTATAATTTTACCGGGGTAGGATCAAAAATCAACCCTTATAGTATTTCTGATCTTAGAATCAATACTACTAAAAAATATGGGATTTATATCGAATATACCAGCAAATTTTTTGTGATTACTAATTGCTCCATTACAGCAGCTCATACTGCTATATATATTAATCATATTGCTGAGCAAACCTGTGCCATCTTTAATAATACTATAACTCAAGAAAATAGAACTGGTATCTATGTAAATGAAGCTACTGGGATTATAATAAAAGATAATTTGATTTATCAAAACCAGCCGGATTTTTCACCACATAATGCTGGTGTAGGAATCATGATTAACTATAGTGATAGCTTATCAATCATTAATAATACAATAAGAAATATGTCAATTGGTATTTCTACTTGGTATGTTTCAGGTAGTATTTCAGATAATTATCTTAATTCATGCAATAGGGGTGTGCTTTCTTGGCGTGGTGATGATGGATTCTTTATTACCAATAATACTTTTGACTTTTGCATTAGAGGTATTGAACTATTCGGCCTTCAAAATACAACACTGCAATCCAATATTATCCAAAATTGCACCGTTGGTATTGTGCTAGAAAATTGTGATCTCTGTACCTTCATTTATAATGCCATTTCCTATTGTAGTGATTATGCTATATGTCAGATGACTTCCCCTTCATATTCAGAATATGGCTATTTTCGCAATATTTTCTATAATAATATATTAATTAACAATAGCTATGAGCGAGCTCATCTAGGTTATGCACAAGCATATGACGAATCTATTGACTCTGTTTGGTATAATGCATCTCTTGAACGAGGTAATTATTGGTCTGATCTGATCTGGGTAGTTGACGTTTCATATCACATTGATGGACCTGGTAATCAAACTGATATCTATCCATTAAATGCTCCGTTGTGAATGAATCCTTACAGAAGAAGTAAGATCTGAATATTTTACTGAATTTTAATTTGCTTTATTTTTACATGATTAAACAAAGAATTTTTAGCAAATTACAAGCACATTGAAAACAGATTATTATGAGCACAAACTCTGAACTGCAATCAATTATCGCTAAAATTCCAAATTGGATTAATGCTAAAGAACTAACTATCGAAAAAACTTCGGGATTGACGAATAAAAACTATCAAGTTACGGTAGATGGAGAACGATTTGTTGTACGTATAAGCGGAAAAAATGCTGAAAAACTTGGCATTAATCGGGAATATGAAATGGAAGCATTAAGAGCAGTATCTGAGGCTGGCATTGGACCCGAGATAGTCTATATTAGTAAACCGCAAGGTCATCTGGTTACTCGATGGATAGAAGGTCATCATTGGACTGCAGATGAATTTCGGAGACCAGAAAATGTCCTACTCATGGTTGAAACAATGAAGCGTTACCACTTGTTAGATCCAATTACCGCGAAGTTTTCACCTTTTGATCGAGTTGAATCCTTTACTCGAACAGCTCAAGAATTCGGATTACAACTACCACAAGAATTTAAAGAAATTGATCAAACAGTGCAAGCAATCAAGAATGATCAGTCTCGAGATTCATCCAATTGGTTGAAATTTTGCCACAACGATTTAGCATCGGTAAATTATTTTTATTCTGAAAAGGAAGGTAAAATTACCATTATTGATTGGGAGTTTGCCGGGATGGGTGATATCTATTTTGATTTAGCAACGCTTGTGTATACCCATGATACGGTTGGTCCCATTCCTGAGGAGTTGGAGGAGTATCTGCTGAAATGTTACTTTGGAAAAGTCAATAACCAAATCCGAATGCGATTAGCAGGAATGAAATTTATGCTGCCGTTATTCTCAGCTTCTTGGGGACTCTTACAACATGCACTTCAAGAAGCTGGTCTTGTGGAAAAGAATGAATGGTTTGATTATCTTGATTTTGCTCTTTATCTCCTTAATAATGATTGTAAGGTTCGACAAGTTGAATATCTAGCTTTAAAAGGCATGTAATTTAATTTTGTCTTTTTCTAATTTTTAACAAACTATTTTATATGGTGAAATAATATATAATTTGAGAGGTTTATGAATGGTTGCAAGAAATGTTAAGATAACATTAGTAGTAATGTCTGTTTTAGCTATTGTTGTTGTTCCATCCTATTTTACAATAGATTATTTTAGTAATTCTTTCTATGTAATAGATGAACGACTCACAGCTGAAATTCTAATCAATAAAGATTATGATTTTAAAAGACATTCTATTGCAGGCTCTGGTTCCGAAGAAGATCCTTATGTATTAGCTAACTACAATTTTGATTCGAGAAAAGACTGCGGAATAGTCGTTTTAAATACTAATGCATACTTCAAAATAACTAACTGTTCAATTTCTGTTAATCGTTTTGGTATTTATGTTGATTCTATTGCTTCAAAAACTTGTGAGATAAGTAATAATAATATCTATATTAAAAATAAAAACGAAGGTTGGGATTATTATGCTTGTATTAAAGCTCTTGATTCAAATTATCTTAATATAACTCAAAATATTTGCTCTTTTCTGGAAGATAGCTATGCACCCAATCCTGAAGCTATTCGTGGTATTATAACAGTTAGATGTGATTTTAGTTCATTTGTGGGTAATTATATCTTTCATAGCTCTCGAGGTTTAGTGCTTTATTGGTCCGATAATTGTCAGATCCGTAATAATAACTTAACCGCTTGTACTTCTATCGCTCTTCATTTAGATGGACTTAGCACAATAAATGTTTTCAACAATAATATCAGTAATAATTCTGGTTATGGTATCTATACCATTAATGCAGAAGATATTTCAATTCTAAACAATACTATAATTAATAATGGTTTTGTGAATGTTTTTTCTGCTGGTTCTGACTCTTACGTGATTTGTTATAATCTATTTGTATCAAATCAAGGCATACAAATTGAATTTTGGCATTCTTATCAGGGTTCGATAATTCACCATAATAACTTCATGTTGCTTGGTGGTTATTATGAAAATTTCAGTTCCCAAGCAATTGATTATGAAGATCTAAACTCCTGGTATGATACCACAACCTTACAAGGGAATTACTGGTCTGATTTTGATTGGTCCCCAAGTACACCTTATCAAATCGCTGGTAATGGTAATAATACCGATCCGTATCCATTAGAAAGTCCTGTGGTTTTATAGACACTCAGTTCACTCTATTTAATTTGGGGTTTTTTGCTAGAAGATGGAAAAAGTAGCTAGTAAGGTTCCACTATTGTTTGTCATAAACCTTATTATTTGTAAGAAGAAATTCTTGTTGATGAGTGATGCTTCGAGAAGACCAATTTCTGCTATACAAAAAATCTGATTCAAAGCATTTTTACTGGTGGATTTGGTATGAACCAGAACAACAACAGATCACCAATTGCTGGGGAGAATTTAGTACACAAGGTGAGATAGTTCATACAAAAGTTTCTACTAGCCTGAATCACAAAGAAATCATACAAGAAAAGATGGCAAAGAAGCAAGTTGAAGGGTATAAAAATTTAGCTTTGAACTATATCTTTTATTCTACTTCACAAGTAATATTTACTTGTCACCAAACAAATCAATCAAGTCCAACATGTTTAGAATTCAAAACGATGATTGAAAAGGCAATGACAGAGGTAGCTTCTCACTTAGAATCATCTGGACTAGGGTTACTAACCAAAGAAAGTGAGACTTCTGCTGTAGGCACTATGTCAATTGAATATTATCTCACACTCAGAGATGATACACTTGAATTTACTTTTATCCTTTCACATCTAAAAAACTATCATCAAAAGTTACTTGATATGGTGGCAATCGAACTTCTTACCATAGATGATAAGGTTCCCATTTATCCTAAGGATTAGTGCGTTTTAGGCATCATTTTAACTATCCAATTAGTTAGTATTCATGTTTGATCTAATTTTCCTTTCAGAAAAAATGGAAAATTTATTTAGCAAAAAAAGGAATAATTGACTTTAATTAGGTTTAAACATAAAGTAATGCCATCAACAACACTTTTTTAACCATAGAAATAGATTTTTGTCTTTGATATAGAATCTTATGCGAATAAAATAACTTAAAAACTAGGAAAATGTGATGTGATTTTGAAGAAAATTCTCAAAACAGTTATAGTTCTTCTAATAATTGGTTCTTTTTTTGGTATGCAAAATGTTCACGGAGTATTTCAATATGAAATCGGTGATAAAGTTGCTTTCAAAATTGTGAGAGCTGGGTATGATATCAAAGTATCAACAACAGCTGATAGATTTATTGGTTGTTCAAATAGCGGAACAATACTAGATAATGGTACTGTTATTGTTGTTGAAGTTATGAATGTTACTTCAACTGCATTAAAATGGAATACAACTAATTTGTCCCCAACAATAATAGGAACTTGTTATGATGATATAAATGAAATAACGTATTTCAATTTTCTAATAGATGTATTTCAATTTTTATCAGTGGATTTCAGCTTAAGTGAAATAATCTCCTCGGGAGTTATTG
>JAEORJ010000006.1 GCA_016840945.1 Candidatus Gerdarchaeota archaeon | reverse complement strand
GCAGGTATAGATACTTCATAAATACCATTTCCTTCGAAAGTTGCAGGATAATCTGTACCATTATAATTCACTGAAACTGTTGCATCATCTACTTCCAATCCTGCTTGATCAGTTACCTTATATTGTATTGTATGTGTAGGTGATCCAAGTATTTCATCATATACATCTATGTAAAGTGCAGGTGAAGCATAAGGTACATAGATATTCACCGTTTGAATGATGTATACAGGAACGTAATATATGTTGGTTATGAAGATTGGAATAATAATCGGTATGAGAATTATTCGCACTGGTAGAATTATGGCAATATTAATGTTTATAATGAAAATAATTTGTATGAACCAAAATTCAAAATGGAAAATGAAAGTTATTTCCCAAATAAGTATCGATACGAACACAAAAATTATTTCAATGAATTCATAGACAATTACTATTTGCTCATAATAGAATTTTATTTCAAAGCAGCTGTATATAATTACCAGCAATAGTTCAACGATTGTGATATAGATTATTATTGTAATATCCCAAATTAGTATGACTAATCTTTCAATTAAGTAACCAAAATACCAAGTAATAATAATGTAATCGAAGATAATCACAAGCATCAATGCATGTAGATAGATTTCCATTCCAGCCCAAGAAATACTAATACCATTAAAATCGATAGTTATTGAAATTGTAGGATCTCCATAAATTGGTAAAAATCCACCGGGTATTGGTCCATCTACTAATCCAGCAAAGAAATCAATACCAAAGTAGCCAGAACCAGCATTCCAATTGGCTGTAATAAGGCCATAGACAGGTGAGAAAATCTCAAAAGCTGTTTCATTAATTCTATTTACGAATATACCTAATGGCGCAATACCCATATCAAGTACTAGCATTTTTCCATCGAAATCAATCATGTGTAGTCCATCATAGATTTCAAAAGTTCCTTCAGTGGAGTTATAGGAAAGAGAAACCATTTCAGGGGGACCAATTATTTGCATATCATATTGATCTCCATTAGGTCCCGAACATTCAAGATCTAACAAATAATCAGGTAATTCTATAACTATTTCTTGTCCTTCATCATCTGTCCTAAAATCAACATCAAATAATTGTTCATCCGCTTGTGGGGATAGACCACCTGTATCTAGTTTCGTACACACTACTCCTACATTAGTAGAATTATGTGTCAAATCTAATTGATAAGTATCATTAAGTAAAATTTGAGTTGAATCTGCTGTTTGTTCAACAATTTCAATGGTATTACCATCATAATTATAAGTACTATTTGTACCAATAGCTTTGTTATCCATCATTTCAGGTTGTACGGCAGCTGTACCAGAATATGCTGGAAGCATTATTAAGAGAGATAAAATAGCTATTGCATAAAATATCTTTTTGTTCAAATCATTATTCTCCTCAATAACTTTAGCCTAAATTATTGAAAACTTTAGAGCTAATATAGAATTAATGTAGTATACATATTTTACTTTTTCTTTTATAGAAAATAGCAGATAAGAAATGCTTATATTCCTATTTTTTATTATGAAGAATTTCAATTAAGTTTTAAAAATCATTATTTTAACCTATTTTAAATAAAAAAATCGTTCGTGTGTAAATTATGAGATATTTGGTTTTAGGTTCAGGCTTAATGGGTCGTGCAGTTGCCTTCGATTTACTAAGGCATGATGATACAGAGGAAATTCGACTAGCTGATATTGATCTCAATCAAGCTAAAAAAATAGCTGTTTGGTTAAAAGATTCTCGAGTAAAACCGATTCAGGTAGATGTTTCTAAAAAAGAACAAGTTTTAGAAGCTATGAAAGAGATTGATTCAGTCATAGGATGTGTTTCATATACTTACAATTATGAGCTAACAAAAGCAGCTATTAATTCTGGGGCTAACTTTTGTGATTTGGGTGGAAATACTACTGTAGTAGCAAAACAATTCTCACTCTCAAATGAAGCAAAACAAGCACAAGTAACAGTTATTCCAGATTGTGGACTCGCACCAGGTGTTGTAAGTGTTATCGTAACAGCTAGAGTAAAGCAATTCGATGTTCTTGAAGAGATTCACATAAGAGTTGGTGGATTACCTCAGCAACCTAAACCTCCACTAAATTACTCATTGATTTTTTCTGTTCAAGGTTTAACAAATGAATACATAGAAATTGCTGAAGTTATTAGAGATGGAAAAATCGTCCAAGTAGAATCATTAACTGAAATAGAAGAAATTATTTTTCCAGAACCTTTCGGAGCTCTTGAAGCATTTCAGACTTCAGGTGGAACATCCACTCTACCAAAAACATTCTTAGGAAAAGTAAAAACACTTGATTATAAAACCATTCGATATAAAGGCCATTGTGATAAAATGAAAGCAATGCTTGACATTGGTTTTAAGGATGAGAATGAAATTGATTTTAATGGTTGTAAAATCTCTCCGAGAAAGTTCTTTGAAAGAATTTTAGTTGATAATCTTACACATAAAGATAATAAAGATGCAACACTTGTTCGTGTTGAGGTTATTGGTTTCAAAAATGAAATAAAACAAAAATTAACCTATCAAATAATTGATTATTATGATGAGAAGCATCAACTATCATCCATGATGCGAATGACTTCTTTCCCAGCTGCTATAATAGCTCGTATGATGGCAATTGGGGATATTCAATTAAATGGTGTAATTACACAAGAATTTAATGTTCCAGCTGAGAAAATGTTGGAAGAATTACGAAAAAGAAATATCAAGATTGATGAGAAATGGGAACAACTCTAAAATTAATATGTTGTTCACATTTCAAAATTTATTATAAATTCTCTCTGTTCTTGTGTTTCTATTGCACAAGAACGAATTTTTCTTACATTTTCTATAGCCTTTTCTGGATCGCTTTCACCATAAACAAATCTTTCAGCTAATGCCAACATTAGTCCTGTTCGACCACAACCAGCCCAACAATGAACTAAGACTGGCTTCTTTTCATCTCTATATTTTATCAATAACCCAATAAATTCCTCTACTTGTGTCCTAGACGGAGTCATATAGTCTGTAATGAAAATTTCATGATGAATAAAATAATCATCAAAATTTGTTTTTTGTTTTATATCTTGAATTCCATGATTAAAAGAAATTATTACTCTTATACCAATTTTTTTCAGATACTCAAAATCATCAATTGATTCAGGCATTTCGGAACCATATAATTGATTTTCTTTAAAACAAAAAACATCTAACATAGATAATTGTCACAAATTTAGATTGATATTCTATTTATAAAAAATTATTAATCTACTCAGAATCAAGTAAAGTTTATTCTTTGTCTAATCCCCAGAATTTTTTCTCAGCACCAGCAGCTTCTTCTCTTTTTCGAGCTGCTTCAGGATCAACCAATTCTTCTTCTTTTTCTCCTTCTTTTGGTTCTAATTTTTTAGCTCGTACAAGATAAGTTATTACTGAAACAACTAAAATGATTGCTGCTAAAACACCAATAATAGTGCGAGTAGGATT
>JAEORJ010000069.1 GCA_016840945.1 Candidatus Gerdarchaeota archaeon | reverse complement strand
ATGTCTTCCTTCATGAAGAGTAGTAATGATATCGATTATACCATATTCCTGTAATTTCTGGATAGGAAAATACATACTCTGTAATTTCATATTTTCATCCATTTTTTTATTGGCCATATCTAATAATTCTTTGGCGGAAAATGAATGTCTTATTCTATTAGTACCATCTTTCCATTTCTCTTCTTTGCCTTTTCGTATAAAGTGTATAATTAAATTCCTTACTTCATGAGATAACACTTCTTCACTAGGTATATCTATATTTATAACCAAAGGTAATTTTTCCCAATAACTGTAAAGTATCTCTTTCTTTTCGATTTCCTTGTTTTCATCAATTTTGCTCATTTTATCACTTCAAATGCATCTACATTTCGATATTTAACCAAAACTTATATATATTTCTACCATTCAAATGTTAGTTGAATGGTACAATTCAATTGTATATTGAATCGTTCAAAACAAATTTGATTGGTGATTCTATGTCAACTAGAATATTTGGTAAGAGCAAGATAAAAGTTAGTTCAGTAGGGATGGGTTGTTTTCCCATTGGTGGTTTATTTTATCATGGAGGGAAAATTCATTCACATGGACATGTAGATGAAAAGATTGCATTAGATTCAATAAAAAAGGGATTAGATTTGGGGATAACATTATTTGATACTGCTGATGTTTATGGTTGTGGTAGGAGTGAAAAAATTTTGGGTGAAGCCTTGAAAGGTAGAAGAGAGGAGGTAGTTATTGCAACTAAATTTGCTTCACTTTGGAATTTTGAATCAGGTGATCCTAAAACACCTTGCCTATCTACAGGAGAAAAAGATATCACTCCTGAATATATAAAACGAGCTTGTCTTAACAGTTTGAAAAGATTACAAACTGATTATATTGATATCTTTCAATTACATTGGTCAGATATGGCTCTCGAGAAAATTGATAATATACGAGATACTTTAGAAGAACTTGTTAGTGATGGTTATATCCGTAGTTATGGTTGGAGTACAGATTCAGTTTCTCGAGCAAAAACTCTTGCTGAAGGAGAACATTGTTCATCTTTTCAATTTAGTATTAATTTTACTCGAGAAAATCCCAAAATGCTTCAATTACTTTCAGACAATCAACTTGGAGGTTTAATAAGAAGTCCTTTTGGAATGGGTATTCTATTAGGGAAATACAATGAGGAAAGTAAAGTATCAAAAGATCATTACTTGCATAGATTAAATTTCAAAGACGAAAAAATGGTACAAACATTCTCAAAATTGGATGACTTAAAACAATTAATTGCTAATAGTGGTCGAACTTTAGCTCAAATAGTGATAGGTTATATTCTGGCAAAACATGAATCAATTGTCCCTATTCCTGGTTTTAAGAATCCAAGTCAGGTGGAAGAAAATGCAAAAGCCATTGAAATGGGTCCTCTATCACAAAAACTTGTGAAAGAGATCGATGAACTTTTTTCAGAGTTAAGGGTAGATATGGGATTTGCTTATTGATTTTAAAGGAGAAAACAAAAAATGAAATACAGAAATTTAGGAAAGCATGGAATAAAAGTATCAGAAATAAGTCTTGGTACAATGTATTATGGTTCTAAGGTTAGTAAAGAAGATGCGTTAAAATGCTTAGCAGAAGCAAACAACCAAGGAATAAATCATATTGATTGTGCAGACCGATACGGATTGTATGATGATATCGTAATGGATTTTAAAGATAGAATAAGAGCAGAGACTATTGTTGGAGAATTTTTGACGGATTATAATAGAGATGATTTCGTTCTAAGTTCAAAAGTTTGGTATAAAATGAGAGATAGCGTTAACAGTGGTGGTCTAAGTAGAAAACATATACGGGAAGGAATAAGGGACTCATTAAAGCAAATGAAAACTGATTATCTTGACATCTATTATTGTCATCGTCCTGATCCTACTACCCCATTAGAAGAAACCATTTCAATAATGACCAATCTTGTGGATGAAGGTCAAATACATTATTGGGGAACAAGTAGATGGCCTGCTTATCTAATTGAACGAGCTATTGGTTTAGCTAAAAATTTTGGTTTACAACCTCCTGCTGTTGAACAACCAAAGTATCATTTATTTGAAAGATATATGGAGGTTGAAATTTCCGAGTTAGCAAGCACTCATGGTTTAGGTGTAATTGCATATCAACCATTAGCGGGAGGAGTTCTAACTGGGAAATATTTAGAATCAATACCTAAAACAAGCCGTGCAGCAAAAAGTCATTATCAAGCTGAAATGATAAAGCTATATGGTGAACGCGTTAGTGAATTAATTCCACTAGCTAAATCACTTGATTTACCTCTTAATCAATTTGCCATAGCTTGGGTTCTACAAAATCCCCAAATTAGTTCAGTCATTATTGGTGGTTCAAAGATTGACCATATAAAATCAAATACCCTTGCAAGTGGAATTGAATTTTCCAAGGAAATACTGACTAACATAGATGAGGTTTTGCAAAATAAATTAACATCATTCTATAGGTGAAAAAAATGAAATACAGAAATCTAGGAAAACACGGTTTAAAAGTATCTGAAATAAGCATTGGAACTATGTATCATGGCTCTTATTTCAGTAAAGAACAATCATTTGCTGTTTTAACTGAAGCTGTTAATCAAGGAATTAATTATATTGATTGTGCAGATCGATATGGTTTATTTGATTCATCTGATTTACCTGATGAGCAAAAAACTCCTGCAGAGGAAATCTTAGGTGAATTCTTAAAAGATAACAATCGTGATGATCTTGTTATTAGCTCGAAAGTTCACTACAAAATGAGAGAAAGTCCCAATAGTGGAGGATTAAGTAGAAAACACATACGTGAAGCAATAAAACGTTCATTAAGATTATTGCAAACGGATTATATCGACATTTATTATTGTCATAGACCTGATAGAGAGACTCCTTTAGAAGAGATTATATTAACCATGACTGATCTCATAGAAGAAGGTTCTATACGTTATTGGGGTACCAGCTGGTGGCCACCTGCAATGGTTGAAAGGACTATCTGGCTAGCTAAACAGCTTGGAGCTCAACCTCCACATGTAGAACAACCTCCATATCATATGTATGCAAGATATATAGAGGCTGATTTACTCGAGGTAGCAAAATATCATGGTATAGGTTTAGTAACCTTTGAAGCATTAGCTGGGGGATTTTTAACAAACAAATATATTGAAGCAGCACCAGAAGATTCTCGAGCAAAATACATCAAGGATTATACCGATGAGGTCATTCAACGCCAAAGGGAACGTGCATTGAAAATTTTACCGATAGCAGAGGAATTAGCAATACCCATTAGTCAACTAGCTATAGCTTGGTCACTTAGAATACCAGAAATTAGCTCTTCGTTAATGGGTGCTTCAAAACCAGAGCAAGTAAAGGAAAATGTTCAAGCTTGTGAAATTTCACTTACAAAAGAAACTTTGGAAAAATTAGAGGAAATAATGGCAAATAAGCCACAAACATCCTATCGTTGAAAAAAATAATTGGCATCAAAAAAGAAAAAAATGTTGAGAGGTTATATTATTTAGGGCGATAAATTATGAGGTTCAGGAAAAATAGAAAACAGATTTTATTCACTTATATTTTGAGTTTAATTATTTCATTATCTTTATTTGCATCAAATTATATTAAAGCAGAAGAAAACCCTGAACCTTTTTTCTATATCGATATATTGACACCAAGTTCGGGTACAATAACTTTTAATTCATATGCTTCGCAAGTTATTGCTGAATATCTACCAAGAATAGGTATTGGTATTGATATGTTTGAAAGTACCGGTTGGTCTCAAATTATTCCAAGAACTTGGGATTATCCTGGTCCATACCCTATTCCCCCCTACGACGATGGTGGGTATGATCTTTTCTTCATAGGTTGGTCTTGGGATCTTGATTGGGATCCTATTGGACTCTTTGATACACCTTCTATTACTCCAAATGGGGATAATTTCTACCAATATTCAAATCCTGTAATGGATTGGGCACTCAGTAATTATACTAATTCATATGTTCTTGAGGATCGTCTTCACTGGTGCAAGCAAATCCAGGCTATTCTGTATGAAGACCTCCCTCAAATCACAACATTTTATTCAACTGAATTAATTCCTGTTTGTAGTTCATTTGACACTACAAGTTGGAACGGTGTTCTTTGGCTTTTAGAATCACAACCCATGGAAAATTGGTCCATTCCTACACAAACAGAATTTAGATATGCTTGTCCCGCTGACTTTGAAGATTTCCACCCATATTTCTGCGAATCAGTTTTTGATCGAAATTGGTTGCATCAAATATTCAATGGTTTAGTAGAACGAAATGCCTTGCAACCTTATTATAATAGTTATAGTCCTCGTCTTGCAACTAGTATCGAGAGTAATGATGGTCTAACCTACAATATTAGTATCAATCCAAATGCCAAATGGGCTGATGGTCATGTTCTAAATGCGAGTGATGTAAAATATTCTTATGATTTAATGATCAACCCTGAATTTGAGAATCCCGTCTACTATTATTGGACTCAATATATTGATAATTCATCTGTCAAAATTATAAGTGAATATGAAGTATCAATAACTTTCTTAACGAAATGGGTATTCCAAGAGAATAATTTGGCATTAGATTTAGTACCTAAACATATCTGGGAATCAATTCCTGTTGCTAATCAAAAAGATCAAGCTGCTGATTGGGCAATGAATAATTCTTCATTGCTTTTAGGTGCTGGACCGTATTATCTCTTTGAATATGATAACATTAATGAAATAATTCATTTAAAACGAAATGATTACTTTGCTGATTGGAGTGGAATAATCCCTAAATTCTCTGATATCTACTTTAAATTTTATTCGGATAAAGTCTCTGCTTTGAACGCTTTAACAATTGGCGATATAGATATGATTGATGCTCAATTTGTAGTTAGGCTAGATGAAATACCAGCTGGATTTGAATATGTTCTTATAGATGATTCTGGTACCCAGGAGATAGCTATCAATAATTTGCACCCATATATTGGTACTGGTGAATCATGTCCAATAAGTAGCCCAGAATCAGGTAAATATATTCGAAAAGCTATCAGTCATATAATACCAAGGGAGGTAATTATTGAAGAAAGTCCTATTTATTGGAGTATTATGAAACCTGGAATTACACCTTGCCCCAGTGTGGCAATTGGTTTTGATAAAACACTAGAACCCTATGAATACAATATGACTTTAGCCAAAGAATATATGGAGAAGGCGGGATTTAGCTATCCAACAATTATTGGTTTTAGTGATACTATTGGAGAAGGTTTTGCTGTTGCTTTAGGTATAATTGCTTTGGCAGGTAGTTGTATTATACTGATTTCTAGAATAAAGAAAAAATGAATTATTTTATTTAATCGTTTTTTCCTATTTTTTTTGAAGAAAAAGTATCTTCTTCTCATTTCCCTTAAAGGTGAAAATATATAATATCTAGATTTGACTAAAAAATGATTAATTTAAATCAAATAAATAATAGTGATTGACCATTGTCTAAATTAACTATCATAACTGGTAAGAAACAAGAATTACCTAAGAAATATCTAGAGCAAATGCCTTACTTGATTAAGGATAATGCACTTGAACGTATGCCAAAATATAATATACCCAATATAGCCTATTATAAGAATGAATGGTTCTTACCAAATTTACCTGGTCACGAAGAATTGCAGGTATTAGCTCTCGAGGATAAGAAATTAATTGGTTATGGATATATTCATTGGAATTCAAAATATGATAATCTTACGAAAGCTAGTTTTAGCATATATATTATGCCTGAAAAGCGAAGATTAGGTTATGGCACTGAGATTCTTGGAAAAATAGTTTCTCTCATTCCACCTCAAATAGAGGTTATTACTGTTGGCGTGGGTGAAAATTCTATTGGTGAAGTATTTATTAGAAAATACAAAAAAGAAACAAGTTTTACTGAAATCTATAGTGTAGCCAATTTAGTAGAGTTTAACAAACAAGAAGTGTTCAATTTTGCTGCATCAGAAAGAGAAAGAGTAAGCAAATTAGGTTATGAATTTATTGAATTCGAGAATTTTGGTTATTTGGAAAAATTGAATGCTGAAAAGTATGTGAAAATGGTTGAAGAAATTTGGAATGATATGCCTGCTGAGGAACTTACTTTTGAAAAAGAAATCCTTACAGTAGAACGTTATAACAATATGATTGATAGTATAATAAAGAAAGGAGAAAAAGTCATCGGTTTTGTTGTTATCGAAAAAGAAACTCAAACACCTATTGGTGTAACTAAGGTCTTTATTAACAAGTATCAACCAGAAGTTGCTGCACAAGATGATACTGGAATAATTCGTAATCATCGAGGAAAAGGCTTAGGACTTGCTATAAAGTATCAAATACTAGAAAAAATGTTGAAAGAAACTAAAGTTGAATATTGGCTGACATCGAATGCTCAAAGTAATGAGCATATGTTAAGGATCAATAAACTGTTGAAACATCAAGAAGATAGTAGAAAAAATATTTATGAGTTTTCTCGAGAGGAATTTAATTTAATTACAAAATAGTGAAAAATTCTACTAGATATTCTCATGACAAACATCAATAGCCCACTTTATCAAAGGTTGTAAAGTTTGTGATAATTCAAGACCACGATTTGTTAAGTAATATTCTACTTTAGGTGGGATATCTGGTTGCACATCTCTAATAATAATCCCTTTTTTAACAAATTCACTTAGACGATCCGAGAGAGTTGCATCACTAATTTGTTTCTTTTTCAAGCCTTTACATAATTCATCTTTTATTTCAGTATACCTTTTTGGTTTTCCTTCTCTTAAGAGATGAATTAATTGAATGCCCCATTTTTTACTTATCAAATTAAGTATTTCTTGAGTTGGTGTAAAACAAGGTTCTTTGTGATTGCCATTTAAGCATTCTTTTTTGTTGTTTCCTGAATTTAACATCATACTTCAAATCCTTGAAGTTGCTTCATAGAAATATAGCAACATCTTATATATAAGAACTTCGAAAAGTAAAGTAATATTACTTTAATAAGTAAAGTGGTGTATTGATTTGCATAACAAAAGTTGTTGTCAAGGAAAACATGAAAAACAAAAATGTGGCGAATTTGAAGGGAATGAAAAAAAAGAAGGGAAAGTACGACATTTAAGTGAATGTAATAAAGAATTTCTTAAACGAATAGAAGAAATTGATAAAGCAATAGCAAAAATTCAAAATGAATAGCATTTCAATTAGAGAAATAGATTTGTCTTTTCTTTTTTTTTAAAAAAATCATTGATTTTTTGTTATCTATAAAATTTATATATTACTTGTCAAACTCATATAGTATACTCCATATGAGGGTGTTTAAAAATTTCTAACTATTACATCGGTATCAATATAGGTTCCGTGTCTGTGAACCTGGTAAGCTTAGATGATAAAGGAAAATATTCCATTTCCAAACAGCCACATTTAGGCAAGCCACAAGAAGTATTGGATAAACTACTCAAAGAGCAAGTGAAATCAGATGAAAGATTTTATGGTATTAGTGGTTCATTTGGTTCAATAACTGAGATAGTGGCAGTTGAACGTGGTGTAAATTCTTTCAATGAGAATTTTGATGCTATTTTATCTTTAGGTGGTGAAGCTATCGTTTTGTATCTTTTAAGCGAAGATAAACATATCATCAATGTCTTATCTCATGATAAATGCGCTGCAGGTAGTGGAGAATTTTTCAATCAACAAATTGATCGGTTGGGTTTGTCCCTACCGGAAGCTATTTCCTTAGCTAAAAAGGGTAAGAGAATTGAGATTGCGTCAAGATGTTCAGTTCATTGTAAATCAGATATTACTCATAAATTAAACCGTGGTGAAGCATCGGTAGAAGATCTTTTAGCTTCGGTTTTAGCAAGTATGGCTAATAAAATAAAGGGACTTGTTATACGTTCTCGAACAAATATTAAACGATTATTAGTAATAGGTGGTGTTTCATTAAATGAAGCATTCATTAAATTCCTTCAAGAAGAACTGGAAAACATAGAGATTGTTATAAAAGATATAAGTCCAGTATTCGAAGCATATGGAACTGCTCTTCTTACAAAAGATCATCCTTCACAAAAAGAGTTACTTTTACGAACGAGTAAAAGCTTTGCTAATCTCACTTCACTTGTTCATTATGAAAAACAAGTAAAAATTATTGAAGCAACAGACTACAAAAAAGATTTCGATATTAAAATACCGATGATGTTAGGAGTAGATGTGGGATCAACAACAACAAAAGCAGTATTGGTTGATTCTTCAGACTTAGCTATTGTTGCATCTTATTATGGGCGAACCAATGGCAATCCAGTAGAAGCTGCAAAGAAATGTGTAAAGGAAATTATCAATCAAGTGGGAAATTGTGATATTAATTTGGTTGGGGTTACAGGATCGGGAAGACAAATAGTGGGAGCTTATTTAGGAACCTCAGCGGTATTCAATGAAATTTCTGCACATGCCCAAGGAGCGGTCTATTACGATTCTGAAGTAGATACTATTTTTGAGATCGGAGGGCAGGACTCAAAATATATGTTCCTTCATAATGGGGTTCCCATCGATTATGCGATGAATGCTACCTGTTCTGCAGGGACAGGTTCTTTTCTTGAAGAAAGTGCAAAAGGTGACCTTGGGATTGATGTATATAGCATTTCTCAAACAGCTATCAATGCTGAAAATCCTGTGAGATTTAAAGCTGATTGTGCAGCATTCATAAACACCGATATTCGAACCGCTCTTCAGGAAGGTTATGAACGAGATGACATTATTGGAGGATTAGTTTATTCAATAGTTGATAATTACCTCAATAAAGTCAAAGGTGCAAGACCTGTTGGTAATAAAGTATTCTTCCAAGGTGGTGTTGCGAAAAATCATTCTGTTGGATATGCTTTTGCTGAAGCAACAGGTAAACAAATTATTATTCCACCAAATCCTGAATTGATGGGTGCTTTTGGCATTGTCCTCATTGCTAAAATGAAATATGAGCAGCATGAAATTGCTGGGATGCCTACAGAAACCACTTTGAAATCTTTGATCAAAGAAAAATTGAAGCATCTTGGTAGTTTTACCTGTAAATCCTGTAAGAACTACTGCAAGATAGAACGTTATGAAGTTGGTGGTCGCAAATTCGCTTTTGGTGGTAGTTGTACGAGATATGAACATCTTTGGAAAGGGTCCGAAAAAATAGCTGAAAAAGAAGATTTTGTTGAAAAACGCAATGAGCTAATTTTAGGATTGGAAGCTAAACCACTAGAGGAATTAGATCCAACAAAAGAGAAGATAGGTGTTCCTCGAGCGCTTCTAACACATAGTATCTATCCGTTATATAAGACATTCTTTGAAGAATTGGGTTATGAGGTAGTTCTTTCGGACATAGATGAAGAGAAAGAGCTCATGACAAATGCTCCT
>JAEORJ010000068.1 GCA_016840945.1 Candidatus Gerdarchaeota archaeon | reverse complement strand
GAATCAACCAACTTATGATGCTTTTTATAAAGGCTTCGATCAAAACTTAATTTATGTCGATGAAAGCGGAAATTTCCCATCTTCGGGTTTGGTGAAAATAACAAATGAAAGTATCCAAATTACTGCATTACCGAATTCCCAACCCATAATTCATTTAATTACTACTACTTTAACCAAGTTTCAATTAGAAATGGATGTTCGTGTACTAGAGAATTCTCCCCAAACCATGCCCTTGAAGCTTGGAATTTGGGGTCCAAGATCTGCAAGTGGATATTTCATCAAGTTTGGTTCAGTACCTAATATTATATCAACAGAAATTTTAACTGAAGGTGTAGTAGGACAGACTTTGTTAGAAGGAAAAATCATTAAGAACGAAACTTTATTAACTTATTATTGTGGTGAATTATATCACCTAATTTTTAATGTAAATAGAGAGAAAAAAGAGATAAAATTTAGTCTCTTTGAAAATGTTACTTCACCTACAGGAAATCCCATGCTACAATTACCGAATTCTGATGAAATAAATACCGGAGATATTTTTAGTGATTTAATACCTGTTGAAGGTGGAAACATCTATTCTTTTGGTGGTTTTGTAAAACTTTTAGCGGGAAACACTGGATATAAGATTGATTTAGAATGGATTGATCAAAATAGAAAACATTTAGGTTTTGTGGGTAATTGGCGCAGCGTAAATGAACTTAATGGATGGACCAAAAGCGTATTTCAGGCAACTGCTCCTAAAGATGCCGCTTTTGTACGCCTACTATTAGGTGTTGATGAGGGAAATAGGGTATTATTTTCAGATCTCTTTTTAGAAAAACTAGGTTATTCAAGAAATCTTCTAATTAATGGCAACTTTTCAGATGGAATAATAGGATGGAACATGATTGATACACCTTTAAGTTTATCATCAATCATAGAGCCTTATACCGTTCAACTAACATCTACAATAACGAATGAAGATTTAAATGAATTATTTGAAGATCTACGTATTTCTTTCACAGTTTCATCACATTCAGAAGCAGGCATTTCAATTGCAGTTCTAGAGAATTATGCTATAACCTTGGACCACCAAAGATGGCTAACCTCCAAAGTTGATGATATACGTGTTACAGCAATGGTGACAGTACTCGCGATTTTGGGTAGTCTACTAATATTAGATAAAATTTATCTTACTCGTAAATCGTTAAAGGAAGAAATTGAACGAAGATTAAGAGAAATAAGACAATTAATAATTCAAATTCATGGATCTGCAATTGTTTTTATCTTTTTAGCTTTCGTAATTATTATTGGAGCTAATTTGTTGCTTTTTAATTCTGGTAACTTGCCTTTTGATATGTTGATCGAGAAAATCTGGGCATATATTGCAGTCAAACAAAGTCCTTTCGAACTGTATCATCTACCAAACGTGGTTAGTCTGGCCCAAGTCTGGGGAGGGATTCCATATCATGAAGCAGTATTTCCTTATAATTTTGGTTTTGTCTACCTTTTTACTATTATTGGTTGGATATATAGAGTGTTTCTCAATGGTCCTGGCTTTCTTGTTATGGACACTTTTACACTTGAATTTCTTATTAAAAGTTTTAATCTACTTTTCATTTTGTTGGATGGTATTTTAATTTACCTTATTTTAAAGGAAAAAAAATTGAAACAAAAGCAATGTATAATCGCTAGTGCTCTTTTTCTTTTCAATCCTGCAGTTTGGTTTATTGGATCCATTTGGGGACAAACTCATCTCATAAGTGTATTCTTTTTATTATTACCTATCTGGTTAGCCGAGAAAAAATACGTGTTACCTGCTTGGATAGTTTTGTTCATAGGTGCTCTTAATAGACCTCAAATGTTAATTCCGTCGTTTTTACTTGCCGTAATATTTTTAAGAAATTTTGCTACAAAAGAGAACCTAAAGTCAATTTTTTGGGGCATTATTATAGTTTTCTTACTTCTTGTGCCGTTTTCATTGACAATTAGCCCTTCAACTCCTGTGGATATTCTTAGAAATCAACTCTTTGTTCAAGAAGCAGGTGGTAACGAACCAGCATTAACACTGGTTTCCCTAGATACTTTTAATGTATGGCCTTTAATAACATACTTTCAAGGAGCAAGCAGTTTAGATAGGATTCAATATTCGAGTAATTGGCTTTTAATAGGTCAATTTAGTTTCCAACAAGTAAGTCAAATTCTCACAATTCTTATTATTTTAATCGCAGTGACTTTAATTATATTTCGACGAAATTCATCACTCTTATTGGCTTTGGGTACTGTAGGATTCATGATCTTCAAAACAGGTTTAGCATCAACTCATTTTATTCTGGCATTTCCTCTATTGATTCTTTGCAGAAAGTATATGAATAATGTCATGTGGTATACAGTTTTAGTTATATGGACAGTAAATATTTTCATACCCTTATATGGTGTATTGGGATTTGCTATCGAAAATCTTAATTTCCTTCCACTGAATAGTAGCAATAATGTAATTACTCTTT
>JAEORJ010000067.1 GCA_016840945.1 Candidatus Gerdarchaeota archaeon | reverse complement strand
TCTCTTACATTCTCTCCAAAAAGCGATTAGCTTCTATTGAATACCGCATTCAAGGCAATAAAATCACTATTTCTGGCGGGGTCTTTGTTACCTCAACCAGATCTGTTGTTTTCGAAAAAATCATCAATGTCCAGAAAATTCAAGGCATTCTTGACCGGAAATTTGGTATTGGTACTATAATCCTATCCACTGCTAGCCAAAGTGGTACTGCTGCTACCACTATGAGATTTGTTGGTTTAAAGGAGTTTGATGAACTCTACGAGCAGCTTTCAAAATTGATTGAAAAGTAGTCTTAGTTTAGAACATACTTTTCATTTTTTCCTTTTGATTCAAGAGCGGGGTAAGGTTTTATATTACATTTTAGTTAAGCTTATCCTATGTCAAAAATTCTTATTTTCAATGGTAGCCCCAGAAAAAATGGCAACACTGCAACACTCATTTCAGAATGTTTACGTGGTATGGGAGAAGCAAGTGAAGAAGCTGAAGTATTTGTTTTACATGAAATGAAAATTAAACCATGCAAATTTTGTGATTGGTGCATAGAAAACAGCAAATTAACATGTGCTAGAAAGGATGATATGAGAGAAGTTTATCCCATGCTTCTCGAGAGTGACGTGATAGTGTTTGCCACGCCCATCTTTTGGTTTAGTGTTTCTGCTCAGATGAAATTATTTATGGACCGATTATATGCTCTACACACCAAAGAAGACTATAAATTGAGAAATAAAAAAGTAGCAGCTATACTTGTTTATGGCGACGATAATGTTGAGCAATCAGGAGTCAATAATGCAATTGGTACCTTCAATGATATTTTCCGTTATATGAAAAGCGAGGTTCTTGGTATAGTACATGGCACAGCTTGGAAAATAGGTGATGCAGAAAAAAATAAGCCACTAATGGCTGAAGCATATAAATTAGGCGAGTTAATTGGTAATAGTTACAGTAAATAATCGCCAGTTTTTTTAAATTTTTTATTAATTATACCAATCAACTCTTTCCTTCAATTATTATTTGCTTCGTTTGATCAATAGTTGTAATATTGCCCAATAAATGATGAATAAAACAACCATTACTGCACTTGCTATCATGCAGAAAGTAATTACTGTGAGGTAATTATAACCATTCTCAAGTGGTGCTGTAACATTATTGGTATCAAATATTGTTTGCCAGAAACCTTGATTTTTGATTGTTATTTGATGCTTTCCTGCTAAAATTATTGATAAAATTGTTAGTAGTGGAACCATTAAATTATTTGTTGGTTTTGGTACAATGCTTGATTCTTTTGCTAACAATCTATAATTACCTGCTATTATTAGTGTAATTATTACTGCTTGCAAAATGAAGAATATTAGAAAAATACTGAAATAAGTTGCAAATCCAGTACCACCCACAAATGACCAATAGATATTGTCAGGATATTCGTAATGGCCCTTCTCCAAATAGAGGTAACTCGTAATATATAAGCTCAAATATTTTCCTACAGCAATAACTACCAACATTGCTTTCATAATGATCTCAAAAAGATTGTGTTTTTTTGTACCTTCTTTTTGAAATCTAAAAACAATGAATACTATCGCTACTATTTCTGCTAGTATAGCTGCGATTCCTAATACTAGACTTGCTATACTAAAGGATTCATTTGACAATACTATCCATGGATAGAGATAGTTTGCTGATAAATTCTCCAAATAAGTTGGTTGATATAATACTGGATTCGGTCTGCTAACTCCAATCCCTATAATAGCAATATTTAGTATATAATGAAGAATATAGCTCAAAATTCCTATTTGTTCAAATCGATAACTTTTGATTCCTTCAGTAACTCTATTCTCAGATATTTTCATTTCTTGTTCTACAGTCATTTTCATCCCCAACGTTTTAATCAAAGCAATATAGTAAATATTCATTATAATTTTTAATAACTTTTCCCAATTTTAACTTAAAGGGTGTTCAAAATAATCCTTTTAAATTTGAAAGTTTACTGCTATTTTGGTGGTAGGAGTTACTTATTATGAAACGATTTTTTGGTTATCCTCTAAGAACCTTACTAATAGCTGTTTTTATTTTTATATCAACTTTCGGATTAAGCGCGAACACTATTTATCCAGTTATAGCAGCAACTGCTGAGGTTGGTTGGCATCTTGAAAAAATCAACATTACTGATGCTTGGACAATCACTCAAGGTTCTCCCAGTATTACTATTGCAGTTCTTGATTGCGGCATTAATTTTACTCATCCAGAATTATCGCATGCTCAATGGGTGAATTATGATGAGATAGCTAATAACTCCATAGATGATGATGGGAATGGTTATATAGATGACATCTATGGGTGGAATTTTGTTGGTAATGATAATGATCCAAATCCAACCTACACAAACATCTGGCGAAATAATCATGGCACTTTTATCGCTGGTGTTATTGCTGCTAAAAACGATGATATTGGAATTGTA
>JAEORJ010000066.1 GCA_016840945.1 Candidatus Gerdarchaeota archaeon | reverse complement strand
CAGAAGTTATATAATTTCCTTCTTGCCCCACATTATTGAAAGATTCAATATCAAGTTTCTTTTTAGTTTTCTTGGGATAACAAGACAAGATTCCGCTAGCTGGAACTAATTCTACTCTCTTGGGAATCATTATCATCTCCTATAAGTATCTAACTTGAAAAGGATTAATCGCCTTTAATTACTTTATAAGAATCGTCTTTAAAATCTTGAGTAGAAAACTCATACAGCTGAGAATCCCTAAGGGCTACCATTTGATGAACTCTTTTGATCGGCACGTCAAAAGTATCTCCCGCATTTAAAACTATAGAATCTAAAAAATCTTTATAGTGAAGAGATATAGTATAATTGGAATTTTTCAAATCTTTTAACCAATTTTCATATTTCTCAAGATCGTCTGTATAAAAAACCCTAATTTTACCAGAACTTAAATAAAAAGTCTCTCTTTTCTTAAGATGATAATGAACACTACATCTTTTATTTTTTATAAAATAAAGGATTTTGCCACAATACTCTGGCTTATTAACAATTACTTTTTCACCACCCCAACCTTTAGGAACCCACTCTATTTCTGGCTGATCACGATTCATTTACTTCCTCTATAGAAACTTGAGCCGTTCCTATTTTGGTAGCATTTATTCTACCTGCCTTATTAGCAAACAGAATAGCATCTATCAAGCTTTTAGTCAACATATAATTGCAAACCAACCCAGCCATAAAAACATCTCCACAACCCGTAACTTCTGGATTTTCAACAGGACTTGTTGGACAATCAGTATAGATAGTTTTAGTAGAACCTAAAATAACAGCTCCTTCAGCACCTTTTGTCATTATAACTTTACATTTTTTTGGCCAAGTTATAGCTCGCTCTTTTTCATCTTGATTAATTTTTAAAATACAATCATACATATTGTCCCAAATTTTCAAATTAGGATTTTTGGTATCAACAAAAATAGGCAATTTCACATTTTCTAGCTTTTTAATTACCTTTTCTGTTATTGTACCTTTCATATAATCACTTACTATAATACAATCATATTCATAAAAAGAAATACAATTAAAAAGAATCATATATTCTTCTATAATATTAGAATCAAATGTTTTTCCTGTGTCTAATCTCACCACTTGCTTATTGTTACCCAAATTAACAACCCTCGTCTTAGTTAGCGTAAAATATGGGTCTGGCAACAAATAACAAGCTTTCCTAATAACACCACATGACTTCAATGTATCTCGCAAAATTTCAAATATAATTGCCGACACATGTACTTCAAAGTCAGGAGCTAATGATTTAATATTTGCAGCAACATTTAAACATCCACCCAACCTATATTCTTCCCTTTCTATATCAACAACTGGTATAGAAGAATCCTCTGGAGATTGTCTATTTATCGAACCAAATAAATAATGGTCAGTAATTCCATCACCTATAACCAAAACCTTCACGATGTCTCTCCATAATTCTTTGTGCAATCATAGTGGAAGAATAAGGAAATTTCTTTTCATCTACAAAAATAATATTTTCACAATATTCTTCTCCCACCACATTTCCTTTCCAACTAACTCCTTTAATCATATAAAAAGGCCGAAATGATTTAATTAACGCATACAATCCTTTATTAGTATTAAATTTAGTTACTAAATCTATTTCCCCTAAAGACTGAATGGCTTTTTCTCTTTCTTCATAAGTAAAAAACGGTCGATTTAGACCTTTGTCTTTTTTTATTTTTAGGTCAGAATCTAAAGCTATTACTAATTTGCTATTTAGTAAAGTTTGTTTGAGAGAACAAGCAAGATTCAAAAGATGAAAATGACCAGGATGTAAAAGATCAAAACATCCATTAATAAAAATGATCTTACTGTTTGTCATAATCGCCCGTAACTTGAGCTAAATTTTCCCATTCACATTCTTCACGAACTAAAAGGTTTTTAGACCAAACTGACTGAAGGGCTAGTGTATCCACACCTAACGCATCTGCAAAAGCTATTAGAGCATTAATATCTTTCGTAAAACAACTTCCTCCAAAGCCATGTTTCCCGTCTGGACCTGGTACTTCGCAATGTGAAACTCCTATCCTACAATCTAAAAGCACTAAAGATATCATTTTCTCATAGTCAATACCCGCAACCTCACAAATACTTTTTATCTCATTGAAAAAAATAACCTTGGTTGCCAAAAAACAATTAGCTGTATATTTACACATTTCAGCTTCTTTGCTAGATGTTGTATAAACTACCGCAGGATATTCTTGAGTATCTGCAAATGCAAGATATAATTTTCGAACACGATCCTCATTTTCTCGATGAATTGATTGTTGTGTCTTACCTTCAGTAATACCTAAAATTATTCTATCTTGTTCCAAAAAATCATTTATAAAGTTTGCTTCTGTTAAAAATTCGGGATTAAAAATGAAAGTATGAAGAGGATAACAATCAGCCCAACGTTGAGTAGAACCTGGAGGGACTGTGCTTTTCACCACAATAGTCTTGGTACTTTCCGCTAATCTATTAATGTCATCTATTACTTCTTCGATTATTGAAGTATTACAAGAACCATCCTCATTCATTGGCGTAGGCAAACACAAAAACAAAATATCACACTCATTCACAACTGTTGGTAATGAATGTGTATCTTTATATGCATCATGTTCCCAAATTTCTGCTACTTTTTCTAATCCCACAGAAACAGCGGTTCCTACAAAACCACAACCAATAACCCCTATTTTATTCTTTTTCATCTTCTTCTAGCCTATAAAATTCTATACTTGGTTCATCTGCACGATAAGGTACAACCAAAGCTTTTGTATTTCCCAAAAATTCTTGACAAACTTCTGAAACTTTCCAAATATATTGCTGAATACTGTTTGGAGACATACCATCTACAGGAACCCTTACAATCATTTTTTTCCCTTCTGGTATTTCTTCAACATAAAGTTCTTTGCCTGTTGCTATTTCAACTAATTTATATTTCCTCTTCTGTTCCATAACACTCCTTCCATCTTGGATGTTCCTTCATTATTTCTGGATGTTGTCCGGTATATTCATAAACATTATGATTGGGACTATATAATTTTCCATTTTCACCTACATACCAATCATATTCAAAATTTTTATCAGTTAGCTCTCTATTATTCCACCAGTCACGCTTAAGCTCGAATCTCTTCAAGCCTTTGGCAAATGCATAATGCCAATAACGAATGTACGGCATTCTCAAAATATATGGCAAAAACCAAGTAACCCCTTCGTCTGACCATTGCATGAAATTATCGTTAATAAATTTACATTCTGGCGTTATTCTAAAAAGTCGTGGAAAATCTTGATCCGCATAATGCTTTAAGTCATTAATGAATGTTATACTTCTAAAATAAGCAGCATACTTATTTGTCCTAGCCATGTTGTTTGCCGTAATTTTAACCATAGCAAGCATATCTCTATTATAAATTTCGTCACCATCTACAATCAAAAGCCAGCCATTAGGATTTATTTTCTTAATAACTTCAAGGCCTACATTACGTTGATCTTTGTCTGTCTTTTCATTAACTTCAATGTAATAAACACCAGCACAATCTTTTCTAAAAATAACTCCACCATTAACAAATTCTTCAAAAGTTACATCGTCACAAACAGTTTTGTGAATTATTTCTCTAGTACCATCTGTAGAACGTGGACTAGCCCCAAGAGCAATAGTTTCTTGATATGCACCTTCCACAATCACCAAATCATCAACATAAGGAAGCACAGAGCGAATAGCATACTCAACATATTCTGCTTCATTATATACCGTCATCAATACACTTAATCTCATTATATTTCCTTTAAAATTGTTTCTGTTATTTTTTCAACACTCAAACCATATTTTCTATATAAATCTTCAGGAGCACCAGATTCTGGAAAAACATCGTTCAGACCAATTCTTGTTAATCCAGTTGGACACCTGTCAGTTAATACCTCTGATATAATTGAGCCCAAACCACCAACAACTGTATGATCCTCTATAGAAAATAAACAACTAGTTTCTTCCGCACAGCTAATAATTATTTCTTCATCTATAGGTTTGAGAGTGTGAAAATTTATTATCCTACTTTTAAGACCTGTTTGTTTTTCAATTTCGTCTGCCACCTTTATTACTTCCCACAAAATACAACCAGTAGAAAACAAAGTTATATAATCTACTGTTCCACCACCCCTCACATAATTGGCTTTTCCAAATTGAAAATATTTCT
>JAEORJ010000065.1 GCA_016840945.1 Candidatus Gerdarchaeota archaeon | reverse complement strand
CAGGTGATTTATAGAATGCCATACTAATATTAAATCCTGTAACTGCTACTAATAAAACCCACAGAGTAGTGTGAAAAGTCCCAATAAATCCAAAAAAGAATGCTGCTAATGGAAGTCCTATGATTATAAAAGGCATTCTCCGCCCCAATTTATTTACCCAAGTTCTGTCAGATAATGATCCAATATAGGGCTGTATTAATACAGAGGCAATATTATCAAGAATCATAACAATACCAACGAGGGTATTAATTATATGTGAATCCTCGCCAAGAAGTAGGGTAAAATTAGAAGTAAGAAAGATAGGCACAAAAGCATTGTAAGCAGACCATGTAAGATTATTAGTAAAATAACCCACACTGATTAATGTTGCCCGACCGTACGGAAACCCTTTTTGACTCATAGCATTATTTAGTTTATTCTCATATAAATAATTCTTCCCTTATAGACATTATAAATCAAAGTAGAAATATAGGAAAAAATCTGTTGGCATCCAATTATTATAAGTTCTGGTCTCCAATAATGTTTGTGGTTCACCTATTCCTTGCCATAATTCAAAATGAGAATAAACCAGAGGATTATTCCAGCTCCAAGTAGAACCAACGATGTATCTAAATAATCCTTTTTCAGAGCTATTTACAGTAACAATATCAAAATTACGATAATAACTAACCAATACATCTATTTTTTCACTTTTCTCAACGTAAATATTAAACTGTATAGCTGGAAATATGCCATAATCTGGATGAATCTCTATTTGTTTCCAAGAATAATCTAAAGATTGGTTATTAGCTGTTATATTAATATCCCAAGGCTGTAAAGCGAAAGGTAGATTTATCCAATAATTTGTTAGTTCATCATAGTTTCTTAAACCATACCTTGCTTCAACATAAGCAATTGTTGAATTTACATAAATAATAATATCTTCATCATAAAAAATCAAACCGCTCTTTTTTGACAACTCATGAACAATGAGAATTTCAGAGGTTATTGTTGCACCTAAAATTATTATTCCCATTACAGCAAAGAAGGTATATGATTTCCTCATATTCTCAACCCTTTATTTTTATTAGCTTTTTTTCTTGATCCCAGCTATTTTATTTTCAAAACGTTTTATTGTTTCATCATTAATTAAGGAGTAATCTTTACCAAGAATAATTACTTGTTCATTATATGCTATTGCATCAGCAAAATTACCTTCTTCAACTAATAAACTTGCAAGGGTTGATAAATTCTGTAGATGAACTAGATAATATTGCTTACCGTACTTGTCAATATTAACTTCATCAGGCAGCTCAGGAAAAGCTTTAAGATACTTAAGATTTCTTTGCAACAAATCTTTACCTGATTTAAATCCATGTCCAGGTATAAGAATTTTAAAATTTAGTTTTTGGTATTTTTCCAATGTATCAACATATTTTTTTACACCTGCAAGTGTTGATCTGATATAAGGAATTGGATCTTCTAAATTATCACCAACAAATAATGTTTTGCTTGTTCTATCAAAACAAGAACTTGAATCTTCTGTATGGCCCGGGCTAAGGAAAAATTCCACATTATCTTCTTGATAAATCAAATTGTCCGTAAATAACAAGGATGGTAAGAGAATTTTAACGTCTCCTCTTTTATACTTCTCATTTTCCTTTAATGACTTTTCACCTTCTTTTATGATTAATTCACGTGTTAGTTTGTGACTTATTATTGTATTATTTGTAAAAGCACAATTCCCCCAATGATGATCCCAATCGTAATGTGAATTAAAAACAATAATTGGTTTCTTCTCAAAATTTTTGCTAATCTCTTGCTTCACTAATTCCATTACTTCAGGTCCTAAAAAGGTATCACATACAAAGATATGCTTCTCACCATTTATAGCTAAAACATTGGTCGGACAAGGCATATTCTCTGTAGATAGATCATCAAACGTGAATAATAACACTTTATTAGTTATTTTATCGACATTCATCTAGAAAACCCATATCGTTTGTTAGTTACTTTAATACAATTTCAATATTTGATTAAATTTTCCTAATTTCTAACATTTACCAAGCTTTATATATAGTATAAACTATATATTAGTAAGAGGTCTAACTTTTGTAGACTTACCCTCTACAAGTTACCTCACAAATAATTATTGCCACCTATATATTTTGAGCTAATAAATTCATTATGAATTCCATAGCAATTATTTCTATTTACAGGCAGACGTGATAGGTAGTGTAAATCTGATGAGATTTTACCTTGGTATTTACACTCAAATAAAGTCTTCATGATGGCAATTTGAAACAAATGAGATAGATAGCAATTCAAAATGAGATATTGGCACATAGGAGGCAAAAAATAAAGTGAATATACTATTAACCGGTGCATTTGGCAACGTAGGTTCAAGCACATTAGATATTTTAATCTCGAGAGAAGATAGAATCAGATGCTTCGATATTGCTACAAAAACAAATATAAAGAAAGCCAGAAAATATCGAAAATATCAAGATAAAGTCGAAATTTTTTGGGGCGATTTGAGGAATTTTGATGAAGTAAAACAAGCAGTAAGTGGAATGGATGTCGTTATACATTTAGGGGCTATAATACCCCCCTTAGCAAATCAGAGACCCGATCTTGCAGAACCAGTTAATGTTGGTGGGACTAGAAATATCATTAACGCTATAAAAATTCAAGAACAGCAACCAAAGTTAATTTACAGCTCCTCAGTAGCAATATTTGGTGATGTTCGAGATAAAGGATTTGACTATTTAATAGCTAGCAATGATAATTTTAATCCGAGTCCACATGATGAATATGCTAGACAAAAAATTAGATGTGAAAAATTAATACAAGAATCAGGCATAACATGGGTTATTTTTAGATTTGCAGCGATACCGCCTATCGATTTAAAGGTTGACCCATTGATGTATGAAGTTCCACTAGATACACCTATAGAATTCTGTCACACTTATGATACAGGATTAGCAATGGCAAATGCCGTTCATAGCACTGAGATTTGGGGTAAAAAATTCAACATTGGTGGTGGATCCGAATGTCGAATTCCTTATTCTGATTATGTAGGTAAATTATTGGAAGCAATGGGAATAGGTATATTACCAGAAGTAGCATTTGGTGATGCACCATTTCATTGTGGTTATATGAATACAACTGAAAGCCAACGATTATTAGACTATCAAAAACATAATTTTGATGATTTAGTTTCAGAGACTAAAAAACGACTAGGATTTGTTAGAATTTTTGCTATTATATTTAAACCGATTGTTAGGAAAATGTTGTTGAGTAAATCCCCTCATTATAAAGCTCATCAGAAGATAATCAAAAACTATCTTCGCTCGCCAAGTAAAAAGCCCATTAAAAAAGAAAAAGACTCAAAAGACACAAAACGTCTCAAAACACATCCTAGCAAAACAGGAAATTAAGAGATGTGGAATAAAGAGAAGGACAGAGTCCTTCTCCCCTCCCATCCGTCTTTTTTAGGGATCTACTGTTTAACAGTTTGGAGTTTGTTTGTTGTGAGGATTGATTTGAGGTTTTTAAAAACACTTTGAGCTAGTGTGATTAAATACTGTTTATTATTAATAGCAGTTTTTTATTATAGCTTCTCACTAATTTTGTGAGTATTTTTTCATCTGAAAATTAACTTTCTAAAGTAATGAGGTAACAAATAATAGCCTGAAAAAATTAATTAAAAATAAAATTAGTGAAAGATGACTACTAATTGTAGTTTATCTTTCATTGAGATAACCATCAATTTCTTTGATATAATCCCGAATAATCCCTAAGACATATTGTTGTTTCTGAAAGCTCTGTTGATTGGACTGATGAGAGATTACCTTATCATAGATTTGATTTAGCCTCTTAGGATGTACAATCTTTTGTAACGTTTCTATTAATTCTTTGTTAAATTCATCTCTAGTTTTATTGTCAACCAATTTTACGCGCCTCTTAAATTGATAGACCTATATACAATACTACTATATGCGCTCCTTATATAGATAGGATTGTAATATCCGGATATTATAGGAGTACAGCTAATTTATCAGTACTTTGCTACAAACTATTAATCATCATTTAGCTAAATAAAAGTTTTACGGGGATGAAATGGCAAATATTAACACACTTAGCCATTCTTCACTGCTTTAAGCGTAAATATTAATGGAATTTCTGCTTCCTGATTTTGTAAGTACCAGTAACCGTCTTCCTTTTTCTCACAGAAATTAAACATCTTATAACAAGTAAAGGGATATTCATTGAGAAATTGGATTTCTAGGCCAGCTTCAACTAAAGCATTGATAACATCAGCTAGGCTATGTGCCCATTCGTATTCAACATTATTTTGTATTTCAACTTCTTTTACAGCATATGTACCTTCTACTTCAAAAACCATTGGTTCTGGATTGTGGAAATAATCATAACGAAGGACTAATTCAGTTTCGTGTTCTTCATCAAAAACCATACTGAAAGGATGAAATTCCGCCAAATATAGAAATCCACCTGGTTTTAGGTAATGACTTATGATCTTACCCCATTTCTTTAAATTATTTAACCAACAAATGACACCAAATGATGTATAAACTATATCAAATTTATTATCAAGTACTTGGGGTAAATCGTAGATATTTGATTGAATAAAATTTGCCTGTAGGTTTGCTTTTTCAGTTAATAATTTAGCAATTCTAATTCCTTCACCTGAAAAATCCACACCTGTAACAATTGCTCCTTCTCGAACCCAAGATAAAGTATCTAACCCAAAATGACATTGCAAATGTAAAAGAGTCTTTCCTTTGACAGAACCCATTTCATCTATTTCTATAGGTTTTAAGGTTGTCTCACCTGCTAGAAATTCTTTAACATGGTACCTATCAGATTCATAATGAGCTTTAGCAAATTCATCCCATAAAAGCTCATTTGCTTTAAAATATTCTTCAGCCATTTTTCTCACTTAGAAGGAACAAAAAAAGAATTTATCAATTAATCGGTAAAATTGTCTAATTTGAATAATTAGCTACCAGTCTAATCCTACCAATCCAATAACGAGGAAAATTATTGCTACGCCCAATATTATGAAACTTATCAATGGAAAAGCTCTTCGACGTTCTCGCGCATACCTATTTTCTACCATAGCCATTTCAGGATACATAGCATGTAACCTTGTGTTAGAGGGATAAGCACCACCAGCAAACGAAGTGTAAACTCCAAATCCACCTATAAGCACTAATGCTGTCCCTATTCCTGTAAATATCTGATAAAATCCCCAATGATTAACAACGGCATTTACTGTAAGAACTGAAACTGCTACTACTATAATTATTGAAGTAATAATTGCAAATAATGTAATATTCAACGCTCGCCTATCACGATAATTCATGTAGATCAGCTCTTATATTGTAATTAATTCTTTAGATTTTTAATCTTATCAAAAAACTGGATTAAAAGTAAATACTCAAGATCTTATAGTAATTATTTTATCAGCATTGCTATGATCAATAATTGCTGTTAATGGTTTTGGTCTGCCACAATAATTAGAATTAAAACAAGTTGTGTATGCGCCTGCATTTTTTATAGCTATCAAATCACCTACTTCTAAATTTCGAGGAAATGGACGATGTTGATTATTTTGCTGACTTTTGTTATCCAATTGGTCTAATGTATCATTAGTGCCACCAATAATATGCCAAGTGGTGTCAGTTTTAGTGTTGGATATTTCTGGAATGTTATTTACTAATAATGTTTCATAATACCATCTGGCTGTTAACACATCTAGCAAATCACTATAAACAGAAAAATCCATTATAGTATTTTTCGAACCATCTACAACTTCTTTGATAAGATTTACTCTCGATAGAAGCAATCCTGCTGTTGCAGTAATGAATCTACCACTTTCAATAATTAATTTCGGTTTAATATTAGCCTCTTTTAATTTAGATGCAAGAAGTAATGCAATATCATTTATTGTTGGAATTTCTTCAGTTGTACTATATTGTACTGGATACCCACCGCCCAAATCCAATATTTCAAATGAAAGATCATATTTCTCTGAAATCAGTTTGGAAAATAATGTTATCACTTCAAAGAATGACTCATAATAATGGATATTTGTTACTTGACTACCAAGATGTCCATGTAATCCAATGATGTTAAGATAATCACTTTTGCTAGCTTCTAATATAATATTTTCAGCTGAATCTTTTTTTGGAGGGTTATCTCGAGATAAAACCCATTTTGACAAATCATCATTTTTGCTTATTTCTAGTATAGGATTGATATCAGTAATTAAAGAAGCACATTTTGCAGTTTGAGTTGATGATGCAAAAATAGTGCTTTTAGTGTCCATAACGATTCCTGGATTAACCCTTACAATAACATCAATTTTTTTATTCAATGCTTTAGCTACTCTTTCCACATTCTTAAAATCTTGATAAGAATCAATAGCTATTAAACTAGAACTTTGTTGATATTTACTCGAGTTAACATTTGGATAGTTAATCAGTTCTTCTATTAATCCATCAGGTTTATAGAGATTTGTTGAAATCACATTTAGATTAGATTTTTTCGCTAAAATCAATTGTTCAATAATTCGTAATTCCAACAATGAAGTTGTTTCAAAAGTATTGATCTTTTCAGCTATAATAGAACAAATTTCAGGAATAAAATTATTTTTCATTGAATAGGCTATATGGGAATTATTATAATGCTTTGAGAATGATTTTTGTAATAGGTAAATGTTCGCTCTTATTTTATTTGCACTGAAAACATAAGTTGGAGTGCCATATATCTGAGCAATTTCTGTATCTAAGTTTATGTCATCAAAATATAATGTTTTATCAATAATTTTCAGCAAATCATTCGTCATTATTCGCATTCCACATTTAACTAGCAAAGCTATTGGTTTTTAGGATTTTCTAAAAGATTAATCATTCTAGCAACAAAAAACCAAATTAACATCTACAATACTTTTAATTTCTATAGAATTGTAATGTTTTATGTTGTGTAGATGATGGAACAAAGTAAGTTGAAAAACGATAGTAATGAATGGATTGACAAAGGCAATGAATACTATGATAATTATCAATTCGAAAATGCAATCGAATGTTATAATAAAGCATTAGAAGTTGAGCCTGACGACTTAGAATTAATTTGGGGTTTGGCAAATTGTCATATGAAAATAGAGGAATTTGGTGATGCTATAGCTTTGTGTGAGCGAGCTATTAAGATTGATGAGAAGGCTATCAATTCTTATCTCATCCTTGGTAATATTTCCTTGAATATGAACGATCATGAAAAGGCTATTGAATATTACAAAATAGCTGCTCAAATAGATCCCAATAATGTTGATATATATTTCAATTTAGGTGAAATGTTTTATCAACAAAGGGATTATGATAAGGCAATAGAACAATACTTGAAAGGTGAATCATTGGACTCTACAGATGTTGAAATATTAGTTAGAATAGCAGAGATAAAAGATTATCAAGAAAAGTGGGAAGAAACGATAGAATATCTCAATAAAGTTTTAGAAATAATGCCAGAAGCATATATGTTCTGGATTAGGCTTTCAGATTTGCATTTTGATAGAGGAGAATACGAGCAAACACTAAATTGTTTAAAACAAGCTCTGAAGTATGATCCTGATAACTTAAACACATTAAATAATCTAGGGTATCTCCATATGAAAATGGGACAAGTAGATGAAGCTATAAAAATATTAGAGAAAGTATTGGAAAAAGAACCTTCATATGCTAATGGTTGGGCAAGCTTGGGTGAAGCATATAATGAAAAAGGTGACAGAGCTAAAGCGTTAGAATTTCTAGAAAAAGCGCTTAAGTTGGAACCTAATAATAAGGAAACAAAAGAAACCTTAGAAAAAATAAAAGAACAAAAAGAATAGCTTAAGATAATTAAATAATGGCAAAATTTCAGGAGCATAGTATTATGGGAAAATTAAAACTTAATAGTCCTGCATTCAAGCATAATTCAGAGATACCTGTAAAATACACTTGTCGTGGTGAAAATGTTAATCCACCTTTAAAAATAGAAGGAGTACCTGATCATGCAAAAAGTTTGGTTTTAATCATGACAGACCCAGATACACCAATCGGAGTATCAGTAACTCATTGGTTTATCTGCCATTTAGATCCACAAACTAAGAAAATAAATGAAAATGATCCATTAGATAAAGCAATTGTTGGGAAAAATATGATGATGCGTAACAAGTATATGGGTCCTTGCCCGCCTTGGGGAAAGCATCGGTATATTTTCACATTGTATGCTTTGGATCAAATTCTACCATTAACAGTTAATAGTAGAAAAAACCCTTCTATGAAATTAATTGAAGACCATCTTATAGAAAAAACAGAATTAATAGGCCTCTTTGGAAAAACTAAGAAAAGAAATGATATTATGTAGAAGTTAATTCATAACCTCTACAAATACTAATCATCATAGTAAGGATCATCTTCTTCTCCAGCTAAATCTTCAAAACCAACATCAGCTAACAACTTGCCAATTGTTTGAGCTCCATTTAATGGTTTAATTATCCATTTGTCTTTGTCAAATCCAACAGTAACATCAGGAATATCTCCAAGTAAATTATGGTTAAATTCAACTATATCTTGATAAGCCCCCGCCAAGGGTATTGCTAGATAACTATCCTTGTAATGGTCAAGATGACCAATTGGGAAACCTTCAAGTGTTACTGGTTTGGTAAAAGTTAAGAGAAAATGATCTTTAGTAAATAATCTCTTTCTAGTAACAGCTGGATGATAAACTGCTGCTACTCCATCTGAATCACATGTAATATCGAATAACCTTACAATAGTTTCTGGTTGCACATGCAAATTATTAATTGGGATAATTGGGAAATATTGATTAACTAAAACTATATCACAGATGCTATTAAAAATTGAAAAATTACCTTGCAGAGCATATTCTGGTTTTATTAGTAGTTTTGTATCATGATCATCCATCAAATCCTCAAAAAATGTGAATTTGAATAATTTCTGTCTCAAAACGCGCTTTAACCAATAGGATACTGCTTCAAAAGCTTGTAGTGATTCTAAATTAGTTAATAATGGAGCTTTCTTTTCCCATTTTGTCCAATTTTCAACAGCTTCTTTAGCTGATTTTGGTTTTGCTAATCTTTGAGCTTTTAATTTATAATTGTTATATTCATCATCATTTAATTTATCAGCTGGAAAGGTAGGATAAAAATCAATTATTTTTACTACTACAATCGTTGATAATGCAGTTATAGCTCTACCAGATTCAGTCATAATATTAGGTTGAAATTCTGGTAACTCTCGTGATAAAACTTCAATTAAAATCTCAGCATATCTAGACATGAAATTTTCATCTAATCTATTATCATAATCAATTGGTAAACCGCCACCAAAATTAATGTGTTTTAATTCAGTAAAACCTTGCTTATATAAATCTTGAAATATTCCAGCCATAAATCTAGCATACTCATAAAAATCATTCAAAGTAGTTATTTGTGAACCAGGATGAGCATGTAAAGTTGTTAATAGTGCTGTAGCACCTTCATCTTTTATTATTTTAACAACATCAACTAATTCACCGATAGATAAACCGAATTTGGAATGCCTACTACTAGAAGCTCCCCAGTGTCCATGTAAAGAAACATAAGGCTTAATTCTAAAAGCTAGCTGATAACCATCTCGAGGTAAAATATCTAAAGCATCATGCATTTCTTGTATGGTTTCAATTGATATACAAACCTGATGCCCTTTATCTATCGCTTTTTTAATCGAAGTAAGATATTCTCGATCTTTAGCGCCATTACACATAATCAATCGGTGTTTTTCTTTTTTCAAAGTTTGAGTTAATAAAACAAATTCTGATTTAGTTCCTGATTCAAAAGCATAGTCTGAATGAGATTTTACTATTGAATCTATAATAAATCTTGAATGATTAACTTTAACTGGATAAACAGGTTGATAGACTCCTTTATAGCTATATTTTTTCCTAGCTTCACGAAATGCTGATAATAATTTAATAATCTGATCACCAATGAGTTGTGGTATTCGAATAGCAAATGAAGATTCATGGTACTTTGTTTTCTCAATGAACTTCTCGATAATCTCTTCAAAAGTTATCCTTTCATTGTACAAAATTAGTTCTAATTTTCCTTCTTTGTTAATATCTAAGTAATGTAGATCTCTTTGGTTTACACCGTAAATTAGTTTGCTGTCATCAATTTTCCATGTCATTTTTGCTTCTCCTAAAAAAAATAAAGGAGCGGGAGTTTTTAATTATTCTTCTCCCGTTCTTGTTGTTGAACTGAATCAATCATTCCTTTAAATGCTCTTGTTAAGTCTCCGAATTCATCTTCACTCTTTAGCAATTTAGGATCTATTTGCAGCATCAAGCCTTCCATGATATCCTTTCGTGCTCTTCTCGTTGAGAGTGAACGGGCTACTTGAACAAGATGAGTTATTGGTCTTATAAGATATGATGTCAGTATCAAACCAACAGTAATACCAATAACAAAACTAACACCAACAATTATCCAAATTGTTGTAGAGTTCGCTATGATAGCGTTGGTCATTCTTTCAAATACTGGTTGTATCCCTTCCAATGCTTCAGCTTTTGGTAAAATAATTAAACTGATGTAATTTCCTTTACCAACTGGTTTGTAAGCAAGAAATCTTTCTTCGCCATCTCGAGTATAAGTTAGGATTCCGGAATCACCCGAAGTAATATCTGTTATATCTTGAGGAGTTAAAGCTGACGAATTATCAACTTGATTAATCTCCACTTCAGATATCGTTTTGAAATCTTCAGTGCCTATTTCGGGCAAAGCTTCAGGATGAGCAACAACTGCTTCTGAATCTGTGATCAATGCTGCATAACCAGTTTCCAATACTTTTACATCTAGGATTTTTTCAACCATAGTTTCGATTGAAATGTCACCACAAATAACACCAATAAGTGTACCATTGTCAAAACTTACACTACGACCGATGGTTATTAAGGGGACATAATCAATAGGATCAAAATATGGCTCTGTAAAGACGATTTCACCATCTCCAGCTAATACTTCAAGGTACCAGTCATCTAAACTTGGTGCCCAAGGGTCAGCTAATCGCTCGAGGCTTGTACCACCAACGATGCTACCTGGATAGTTGATGAATAAATCCACACCATCAAATGGCAAAGTAATATATAACCATCTGAATTCTGGTGCTTGGGTGTGTATTTGTTGGAAGGCATAATCCATATTTGCTACTGTCTCAAGTGTTTGATTTTGTTTTTCAGTTAAAGTTTCATAGTTAGATTCAGTTGAGCCTGTGAAATAATAGCTAGAGTAAGTCCAACTAAGATCCACCTGATAATCGCTATCCCAGTGAGTATCTGGTGCTGTTAGACTTGGATTGCCAGTAGTATTATCAAACCAATAATCATAGTAGACAGTTCTATCGCCATACCGATTATCAGGTGAGAACACATATTCTAATTCCGTAGCCATATACTCAACCATTGCTGCAGCACTAGATAGCTTTTCATTGATGATTTCAGCGTTCTTTTCTGCAGTTATCTGGATATTCTCAGTTATCTGCTCAATGAGAGCTGCTTCGCTATTATCTTGTGTTTGTTCTCCTGCTCTTTGGAATAGAAGAAATGACAAACCACCGACTCCTCCAACAAATAGGATTGATAAGAGGACGAAGCTAATCATAATGTTTGCGCGTATACTTCTACTGTTAAGGAATTCTCTTAAACCCATGTTATCACCACCTTATAAATCATCTAATACCAGTCCTTCGACTGATACCTGTGCCTGCGACATCAATTGTCCAATTGTTTTGAATGCTTTCTCAATTTCTTTATGGATACTTCGTGTGCTGGTTATTTTGATAAATGTACCATTATTTCGATCACAGAATTCCATTAAGACTGCTTCATCTTGGCCGATATCGCCTACACTGATAACTACCACATTGATGCCAATCTTTAGTTTTCTAATGATTTTTAGCACATCATTTGAATTTCTTCTACTGGAGTTATCCTCACCGTCTGTTAGAATTACTAACCAACGTTGCGTTCCACCAACCTTCTCAAGTTCTTCTACTGCTTCAATTACTGCATCCCAAAGAGCAGTATTGCCTGCAGGTCGAGTTAGACCTGAAAAGATTTTTTCTATACGATTACGATTATTTCTAACTGGTAAAAGTGGTAATAGAACATTACTTTGTGTGTTAAAGGTTATAATACCTACAGAGTCTTTGTCTTTTATAGCTGTTTGAAGCAAATCGATTGACCCGTTTATTGATGATCTATTTCTTGAGCCACTCATTGAACCGCTGTAATCTAAAACATAGAATACGCTCTTTTGAGGAGTTGCTTTACCACGTAATTCATCAATGGTTTCTCTAATACGTGTTTGACTTGCATCATCACCATCGAGGTTTCGTTCAACCAATTTTAGCCGTTCAACGATTTCTTCTTCAAGTAGCACATCGTTTACTACACGAGCTTTTTCTAGAGCTTGTTCCATATGTGTTTTTGCACTATGAACATCAAATTGTTCAAGATAGAACATTGCTAAATTAAGCAAACTATGAGCTACACCTCGAACAAAATCATCATCGGTTGCTAGTTTCAAAGCATCTTGATAGTATTGGAATGCTAATTTAACATTCCCTAATTTGAAATGAATCAATCCAAGATTATTCAAGCATAATACTCTACCACGTGGATTATTTAATTCCTCATTTAAAGCCAAAGCTTTTTCGATATATTTTTGAGCTTCCTCAAATTCACCAGTATCAAGTAATACTAAACCGTAATTATTGTATCTAGAAGCAAGGCCAACTTTATCGTTTTGACCTTCAGCTACGGTTATTGCTCTAGCATAGAAATTACGTGCTTCATGGAGTTCACCCCATTCACGGTAAACATTACCGATATTATTTAAGCAAACACCAATTCCCATTTGATCATTAGTAGTTTCAAATAATTTCAAAGCTTTTAGATAGTTGTTAAAAGCAAGATCAAGATTACCTCCATAATAATCAGAGTTACCAAATCTTAGAGCTGTCAGTAATCCATCCAATGCTTCATGCAAACCTTTTATTTCTCTTGGAATTCCTTCAGCATCACCCAGATCCCTTGAGAGATCACCTTTGGCTACTCTTTCGGAGAATTCTATGAATTCCTTAATTGGTTGTACAGTTCTTCGTGAAACACTAACAGAAACAAAGACAATTAAAATCAAAGCTAATAATAATAATCCAACTGAAATAAGGATATTATTTGTACTTTGTTTTAAGATATCACTTCTAAGTTGATTAACAGGTGCAAGAATATCGGCTTCTGGAATAATCACTGCAAGTGAATAACCCGCAGCAGTGATATGATTATAAGAAATATACCACTTTTCACCATCTTTGTAAAATTCCGTGCTATCTTCTCCTCCAGCTTTCATATCATTAATTATCAATTGGAAAGCAGATTTCTCTGAATTTGATGAACCAGTCATTTCTAAATCTAAAATAGGTACAAAATCATCAACAAGATCAGGATGAGTTATTGTATCACCATTATTATCGATTAGAAAAGCATAACCATTATCACTAACCTCTAGAGTTAAAATACTCTCTTGCATAGTAGCAATTGTTATATCTACACTAACAATTCCAAATAAAGTTCCATTATCAAAACGTACTGGTCTTCCTACAGATAAAATCAATCCTACAGGATCAAAATATGGTGCTGTAAAAGCAGTACTATCATCAACAATAGCAGCAGGATTTAGATAGAAATCTTCCTCTAAAGGATCCCAGTCATCAGCAGGGGAGACAGGATTACCATCTTCGTCATATTGTGTCCATTCCATAGTATCATAAGGATAGTTTCTGAAAAGTGAATAGTCAGGATCTGTGAAAGCAGCGTAAATCCAGATATAATTTGGATTTGCTTCATGCATGTTTTTGAAAGCTATATCCATATTTGAAGAATAATTTAGAAGCACTTCTAATTCAGGAGTCCAAGCGAATGGATCTCCACCTAATGCTGAAGTGATTTTATCTCGAGGTAAATAATAACAACTACAATCAAATGAGATATCTGAATCATAATCAGCATTATAACTAATTCCTGGAATTATTCTTCCGGTTTCAGCAAATTCCAATACTGAATCCCACCAATAAGATTGGTAAGGAGTTATGGATATTTTATTTTCGAACAATTGTTCAGTATAATTGTCCAGCATAGTGACCTCAGCCACAACCTGGTCAAAAAACTCGTTTATTTTTTGAGACTCATCTGAAGACAATCTTTGCAGATGTTCAAGCTCCTCCGTGAGTAAAGCAGCAGATGAATCCTCAGCATTCTCCTTCGATAATTGACTAATCCGCACACTAGATGCTGTTATCATGACTATCGGGGGTAGAATTAATAAAATGATGAATGTCACCATTATTCTTTCTCTTATACGCAATGTTTTTTCTCCTGTACATTATTTTCATTTGAGTTCATTTTTATAGCCAATAATGATCTTCCCATCAATGTTTACTCTTAAACTATCTCCTTTTTTAATATTTAATGGTTGAGCAACCTCTTTGGGTAGATTTGTTCGCAAAACTGTGTTATTTTTCGTAATAGTTCGTTCTACAAGTAACCCAGAAAAGATATTAGAATCACCAATCGTTGGCAATGATTGAGAACCTTTTTTTCGTATGAAAAATTGATTTTCTCGGACATCGTATTCTAGAAGGTCAGTAGTATTCAAATCTAATTCACTGATTACTTCTTTTGGTATATTGAAATAAAGAAGGTTGTGATTCTCAGAAACCGTTAAATTAATTGTAGAACCTACATCCTTTCTATCATTCATTACTGGCACCCAGAATAACTACCATTTTCTTTTTATAGAATCATATAGCAACTTACTATACTTGTAGTAGTTTACTATACATACATTGAATGAAGTACTATTTAAAGGAATACTAATCAATAATAGGAAAATAACCAAGTCAATCCTTGAGTAACTGCTGGACCAACTACTGAGATATGATTATACCCTTCAAATATCTGATGATGAAAGAGAAGGTCTGAATAATTCCTTGTAATTATTGTTTGGTTTAATATTGAAACCCCTTCTAACATTTCTGCCCATTCATCTGAACCAATTGATAAATGCAAACGCATTGGCAGAATACCATTAGTTCTGTTGTATAATTCTTCTTCTTGTGTTAAAATATAGTAATCATGATATGCGACTGTTGGGCTAATACATATGAAATTAGTAAATAGATTAGTAGTATTAGTCCCATAATGAGTTATTGTGAAAAGGGTGAAATACCCACCGTATGAATCACCAATCAAAGTCCTCCCAAAAGTAATATTTGTTTTATAATTAAGATCGATATATGGAAGAAATTCTAATTTTAGAAATGAATAAAAATTTGGTGCACCACCAGAATTTGGTGACATGTAATCAGAAGGATAAAGAAAATCACGATTTCTGTAATTAGTTTCAGGATAACCTATACCTACCAAAATGGCTTCTGGCATTTTTCCCTCATTATATAATTGTTTAATAATTCCCTTTACACCACCTTCACTAAGATGCCAATCAGAACCATCAAAATGCCAATCAGCATCTAATAAATAGATAACAGGATATCTTTGGTCATCACTTTCATTATAACTATCAGGTAGCGAGAGATAAATTTTGAAATTATCATCAACTAGTTCAGAATAGAAAAGACCAGGAACATTCTGATCGCGATTAGGATTTGGTTCAATGATAGGTGTGGTAGATGAGTTATCTATAGTTATTATAATAGCCAGAAATTCCGATAACACCATAAGAGAACATAGAATGACAACAGTTAAGGCAATTATTTGAATATTCATCACTTTATTTTGCGCAGTTTTTTTTGATGACATTATTCATATACCTTCTTTCAGTGGAGCTTAAGAATAATAACAAGCTAAGTATTAGAAATAATTTTTGCTTAATCACAGAGGATTCTCCTTGAATTAGAAAACACCTTAAGAAAACGAAGTAATACTTTTTAGTGGGGAAATTAGTACAATAAAAAGAGTGTGGATAAAAGGATTGACGAATTGATATGCATTACAGAATATTAGGAAAAACAGGAATAGAAGCTTCAATTTTGGGCTTTGGTTGCATGCGCCTACCAACTGCAAAACCTGATGACCCTACTTCCATTATTGAAAATGAAGCGATCAAAATAATTAGACAAGCAATTGATAGTGGGGTCAATTATGTTGATTCCGCTTACGTTTACCACCGAGGACAAAGTGAAGTAGTTTTAGGAAAAGCCCTTCAAGATGGCTATCGAGAAAAAGTCAGTATAATGACCAAAAATCCTGTTCGATTAATTGAGAAACCTGAAGATTATGATAAGCTTTTGAATGAGGAACTAACAAGATTACAAACAGATCATATTGATGTATATTTATTCCATGGACTAAGTAAAGAAAGATATGAAGACAGGGTATTAAAATTTGATTTAATGGAAAGAGCTAAAGCTGTTAAAAAAGAGGGAAAAGTAAAACATCTTGGTATATCATCACATGACAAACCGGAAAACATTATGGAATATATAGATACAGGAGTTTTCGACGTTATTCTATTACAATATAACATAATAGATGATTCAAATGTAGAAGTTATTGAATATGCTGCGAAGAAAGGACTCGGAGTTTGTGTCATGGGACCTGTGGCTGGTGGCAGATTAGCTTTAGAGCCACCTGATGTCTTGAAAAAATATTTAACTCCAGGAAGAGAAAATTTCGTGGATTTAGCATTTAGACATGTTTGGTCAAATCCCAATGTATCCGTAGCACTTTCTGGTATGGGCTCTGAAGATATGGTTAGAATTAATTTAGAATTGGCAAATGCTGATACAATAACACTTTCTTCACAAGAAAAGGAGAATGTTAAGGTTATAGAAAAAACATACAAGAAATTATCAGATGTTATATGCACTCAATGTGGATATTGTATGCCTTGTGAACAAGAGGTGAATATAACTCGTATATTAAAGGAATTAATACATTGGCAAGTGTATGGCTGGGATATGGCAAAAAGATATTATAATTCAATTGGGAAGGTGCCATTTGCACCCGGGAAAAATGCTACTGCTTGTATCGAGTGTGGTGAATGTGAAGACAAATGCCCACAAGGTATTCCTATCATTGAGAAATTAAAGGAAGCCCATGAACTGTTAGCTGATAAAGAAACCTCCTAAAGCTTTATCAAATATCACACCTACAATGAAATGGCGATGAAAAATGGATTTTGCAATTACTGAAAAGCCTGAAACTGAAAAAGGTAAATTGCCTGAAGACGAATTGAAACTTGGTTTTGGTAAGATTTTTACTGATCATATGTTTACATTAGAATATAAAAACCAAACCTGGTCTAATGCTCAGATAAAACCATTTAGTAATTTCAGTTTATCACCAGCATCATTAGTATTGCATTATGGGCAAGAAATATTTGAAGGTATGAAAGCTTTCGCTCAACATAATAAAAATTCTGTATCATTATTCCGACCTGAAAAAAATGCTAAACGCATGATTGAATCAGCCAAACGAGTTGATATGGCTCCTGTTCCGGAAGAATATTTTTTGGAAGGTTTACACAAATTAATCACCCTTGATAAAAGATGGGTACCCAAATCACAAGGTACATCTTTGTACCTTCGTCCAACGGAAATAGCTACTGAAGTAGCATTAGGATTGAAAAGCTCAACTGAGTATCTTTTTTATATAATACTTAGTCCGGTTGGACCATATTTCAAAGAAGGATTTAATCCAATAAAGATCTATGTAGAACCTAATTATGTTCGAGCAGTAAAAGGAGGAACAGGTGAAGCAAAAACAGGTGGGAACTATGCTGCTAGTCTTTTAGGATTAAAGCAAGCATTTAGCAATAGCTGTAGTCAAGTGATGTGGTTAGATGCTAAAGAACATCGCTATATAGAAGAAGTAGGAACCATGAACCAATTTTTTGTTATAGATGAAGTAATCTACACAGCACCATTAGAAGGCACAATTTTGAAAGGGGTAACTCGAGAAAGTGTAATAAAACTAGCAAAAGATCAAGGTTACAAAGTTAAAGAAGAGTCAGTAACTATTGATACTGTAATCGAATCTATAGAAAGCGGAAATTTAACTGAAGCATTTGGAGCTGGAACTGCAGCATCAATTGCGCCAGTAGGTCAGTTATTATACAAAGATAAGATTTATACAATTAATAATTTTGAAGTTGGCTCAATAACTCGAAAATTATATGACCTATTGACAGGGATTCAATATGGTCGTATTGATGATCCATATGGGTGGAATGTTCCTGTAAAAGAATAACCAAATATATAATAACACAATCAATCAATTTATACCAAGGGAGAGTATGAAATGATCCAAAATCATTCACTAAAGGATAAATCTTCAACAAGAATGCATAAAGGTATAATATTTACCATTGTTTTAGTTAGTTTAATGCTTATCAGCTTAGTTCAATTTAATAGAGCAAAAATTCAAGGTGACAATGAATCTAAAACAAATTTTTTGAATCAAAATGTTATAACTCAGTTTTTGCCAAATAGTCAAGATGATGTTTTGAAAAATTATTCGCTAATCAACTCAATTAATGAAAATGTACTAAAGAATGCAGTTGATTTAGCAATTGTTAATGACACTGCTTTTGTTGTTAATGAAGATGGATTTCTAATACTAAATATCAGTGATTTAACCAATCTACAAGTCATTTCACAATCAGTGCCTATTGATACTTTGGAATATCAATATATAGCTATTGAAAATGATATTGCTTATGTGATTGTATCAAGAAATTCTAAAATTAGTAGACTTGATTTTTATAATATTACTGATTATTCAAATCCTACTAAGATTACTAGTTATTATTTTCATTTCCTGATTAATGAATTCTTAATACATAATAGCTATGGGTTCTTTATTTCGAGCTCAAGAACATATCAAATTAAAATTTACGATTTCAGTGATTTAAATAACATTTCATTTGTGAGCAATTTTGAAGATATGGAGTTCACTAACATTCAATTTTTAGATATATATAATGAAACCCTTATTGTTGGTGATTACGAAGAAGGATTATCATTAGTGAATATCACAGATGTTGAGGATTGTTATGTTTTTAGAAGCGCAGGTTTTGCTGATAATGAAGAACTCTTTGGCGTTTATGGAAGATATGTTTTTGTCCTACATGGTCAATATTTAGCTATTTTTAATATTACCAATGAATTTGATCTACAGCAGATAGCTAGCCACTATATTATTTATACTCAAGGTTATACTGATATGTATATCTTCAATAATTATTGTTATATGAACCGTTATCAAACTGAGCTGCATGGCTATAATATAACAGATATCCAACACCCAGTTTTTAAAGTAGTTATTGATTTTTCAGAATTCAAAGTTGAATCTTGCTCTAAAATAGTGTATAAAGAAAATATCGCTTATTGTATTTGTGGTAATGATGGACTGTTAACACTTAATGTATCAAATGCAAATGATTTTTCTGAAATTACACAATTTGGTGGTGAGAAATCAATTAATCTAGCATTTTATGGGAATTATCTTTTTGTTGCAGATTCTTTTAGTGGATTGAAAATCTATAATAGTTCACAATTATGGAATGATACAATGATTAGTTGTTTTACAATAACAGGTGAATTAATTGATTTTATCATAGAGAATAACACTGCATTTCTTCTCACAAATTATGGATTAGAAACAGTTAACATAACTGATATTAAAAAACCTGAAAGTTTAAGTATTATGAGCTATTATTATGGAAACTGCATAATCAAAAAAGAGGATACTATTTTTCTTGGTGGAAATCAGCTTTTAGTATATAATATGACAAAACTATCAAATCCTATACGAACACAAATTATTGGTATGTCATATGAGATTGATGATGTGTTAATTTACGATGACTATTTGCTAACATCAACTGATTATACTAATGAAATTACAGTTTTTGATATCAATGATATTAATAATGTTGAAGAAGTAAGTTCATTTGAAATTAGCTATTTCCATACTGATTTATTGATTTATACTAATTATTTGTTTGTAACTACTGAATATTATGAGGGATTGAGGATTTATGATTTAACAGACATTTATAATCCAGAATTGACTCTTACCAGGGATCTCTATTCTTCTCAAATAGCAATTAGAAACGAGTTATTATTTTCAACTATTCATATTGGTATGTTGGATATTTTTAATTTAAGTGATATATCTAATCCAGCATTTATCAAATCAACCATTATTGAAGAGATTTATTATGAAATACCTTTAGACTTATTTGTTGATGAAAATAACACTATCTTTGTTGTAGGGTCTGATCATGGTATCAGAATTTATGGTCCTGATAATGACTCTGATTTATTACCTAACTATTTAGAATTAAATTATTATTATACAGATCCAAATCAAATTGACACTGATTTTGATCAAATGACAGATGGTTATGAAGCACGATTTTCATTAGATCCATTGAATGGTTCAGATGCTTCAATTGATTATGACTATGATGGCTTGTTAAATATTGAAGAATTTTACAATATGACTCATCCAATCTGCTCGGATACTGATTCTGACGCTGTGAACGATGGTGATGAGATTTCCATTTATAATTGTGATCCACTGCTTTTTGATACGGATACCGACGGTTTAGAAGATGGTCATGAAATCTTCTTTTTATTAACTGATCCATTAAATTACGATACAGATTCAGATAATTTAGATGATTTTAATGAGTTATTCATTTGGGGAACTGATCCTTTCAATAATGATACCGATTCAGATGGTATGCCTGATGGATTTGAGGTGTATGGTTATCTTGATCCGTTAGATCCTTCTGATAGGGATCTTGATTTAGATTTCGACGGTTTGACCAATTATGAGGAATTTCTCTATGGGACAAATCCACATCAAAGTGACACCGATGGTGATTATTATAGCGATTATGAGGAAATTCTTTATGGTACCGATCCTCTAGATCCTTTTGATTTTCCCGATTTAGATAAAGAAGTACCCACCACCTCTTATCAAATGATTGGTTTTACGATTATACTAATTCCATTATCACTTTGTTTTCTGCTGATTATACAATTTAGAAGAAACTGGAGGAAAAAATAGATGATTCAAGCTAAACAACTAAGATTATTACTATTCTCTTTTATTTTACTTCTAGCAATATCCTCTAGTTTTTCATCTGGAGTTTATGATCAACTCATGAACGATGAATTACCGACTAAAGATTTTCAAGATATAGATGATTTTATTGCTAACCAATCTTCTGATAATGCAATCTTAACAGATAAAATTAGCACCTTGTCTATATGGGATGAGAATTATGGCTATCCTGAGGATATTTTTGTTTTTGAAGGCTTATCTAAAACAATTGCCTATATTGTCTGCGGTAGAGAGGGATTAGTATTATTTGATGTTACAAATCCCTCAGAACCAAAATTCATGACACAATATCAGGGTGATTTCTATATGCATCAGATCGTCGTTATAGGCATTCATGCTATTATTGCTACTACTGATGAGATTATAGTCCTCAATGTCCGATTTATTAATAATATCAAATTGGTGTATAGTGCATCAAATTGGTTTTGTAGTGAAATTTTGATTTATAATGATTATATTATTCTAAATGATTACATGCTTGGAATTTTAATCTACACAATTGATAATGATGGTTATATGACTAAGGTTGGTACCTACGAATTTTTTGATGAAATAGATATCATTGATTTAGAAATTTATGACCATTATCTATTGGCTTTAATTTCCGGGGGAACTATTATTATTGATATTTCAGAAATCTATGAACCTAATCTCGTAAATCAAATCATAACATTTAGCGGACAAGCTGATAGAATCAAGGTTATCAATGATCTTGCTTTAATTACTTGTTTTGGATATACCTATATTTACAATTTATCATTTATTGACATGCCATTATTACAACACAGATATATTGACTTTAGTTATGCGATTAGCTTTATTGAAGAATACAATGGTTTATTGTATGCTTTTACAGATGATAGTATAATCAAAATCTATCAATTAGGGACATATGGAGAATTAAATTTAATTAATAGCTATATTGATTATGGATATTTCAATGATGGTTTTAGGGTTAAAGATTTCATTTTTGTTATTAGACATTATGGATTAAATATTTACTATTGTGGGGATCAAGAAAACCACATAATTCGTACATGCAGTAAAACAATATCAGGTGAAAGTTTTGATGTAGTTATTAAGGATGATTACGCTTTTATTGCAGATGGTCCTACTGGAATGGTGGTATTAGATGTCTCCAATCCTTTAAAACCTAAAGAGGTTAATCGTTTTATATATCGTGATCAGCTTTACTATCGAAACGATAAAGTCACACTTTTCGGTGATTATGTATTTATCCATAGTATCTTTGCGCCAAATATACTTGTGTTAAACATTAGTGACCCTCTTAATATTGAAAGAATTGAATTTAACATATCTGTACCAATAGATTTCCTGTATGCAGGAGACATACTAATTTCTGACAATATCTGTTATATTGTTGATAGCTACTATGATGGAAGTTTCATTATGGCTTGTGACATTTCTGATATAACAAATCCGATTTTTCTTTCGCAGGTTATATTAGATGAAGTGATTATTTATGATGTTGTAGCTCAGAATAGCACCTTATATCTCGCTACAGGCGATAGTTTGTTAATTTATGATTTTAATTCTGAAAATAATTTTACATTATTGAATGAGGTAGATGATTCATTTTATAGTTTGTACATTTATGATAACTTACTTTACTCGACCAATTTAGATATTGGTTTGAGAATCTTCAATATATTAAATCCCAGCCAATTAGTGCAAATAGGACAATATAATAGTGCGTTATTTAGAGCTGAAATTGGCGGTATTGATGTTAGCGTTGAAAATGGATTTGCTTATATGATAGATTATGATGATGGATTATTAGTATTCGATGTCTCTGATCCTTCAAATCCAAGATTGATTGGCAGTTATTATAATATACCTCAATATTATTTGGATGACTTTAGTAATTACTACGGATTAAATATGGAACAAGTAGAGGTTGTAAATAATATAGCGTATATTTGTGCAGGAACAGGTGGAGTTTTCATTGTACATCTAAATCAACTTCCTAAATCATGGATAAATCCTGCAAGAAGGTGGTCTTTGAGCACTTTAGTTCCCCTTTCAGTAATTGGAATTTCCATTGGTATTATTTACCTCTACCTTAAAAGAAAAGGAATTGTAAATAAATAATAGAAATTACCTCTGGAACTTCATTTCTTAATCAATAGGATATATCAACAAAACCGAGCTAGAATGATTTATGACTAAAATAGAACTGCCACCTATAGGATTAGGTACAATGGTTGCCAATTCAAGAAAAGCTGGTCAAGCTTTAGCTGAAGGAATTAATATTGGATTTCGATTTCTTGATACTGCTCAAATGTATCTCAATGAAAAAACTGTAGGCACAGCTATAAAAGAATCAGGCATTCCTCGAGATGAATTAACAATAGCAACAAAATTATGGATTTCTAATTTTAAACCAAAAAGAGTTATCAAAAGTACTAATAGAAGCCTTAAGCGTTTGGGTATTGATATTATCGATATTATGTATATCCATTGGCCGTACAATTTTAAAAACATAGATAAGACATTGAAAACTTTGAGTAAATTAGTAGATGAAGGCAAAATTAAACATATTGCTGTTTCAAATTTCACTCCTATGTTAATTGATAAAGCTCTAACTTTTATCGATAAACCAATAGTAGCAAATCAAGTTGAGATGCATCCTTGGTTACAACAAAGGGAATTACTAGATTATTTAAATTCAAAAGACATGCATTTGGTTGCTTATTTTCCATTATTGCATGGGAGATTCATGGAAATACCAGAAGTTAATCACTTAGCTGAAAAGTACAATGTAAACGGTGCTCAGGTATGTTTAGCTTGGAGTATGAATAAAGGAGCTATTCCTATACCTAAAAGTGCTAATGTTTCTCATTTGAAGGATAATTTTGCAGCTACAAAGTTAAAACTAAAGAAAGAAGACATTCAATTAATAGATGATATTAAAATAGAAAAAAGAATGTTAAAATTACCTTTGCTTGCTTCCGAATAGTAAATATTGAGTTGTAAAATTATTACAACTCATAAATTAACTTGCAGCAAAATTTGATGAGGAATTTTCTATTCTTTCAATTGCTTCAATGGTTCTAATTTTCAAACGATCATCATCAGCTGTTAGTTTAATCTTCTCCAAATCTTTTAACGCTTTTTTATCGCCAATCTTGCCTAATGATGTCACAGCGTGATATTTGATGAATCTATCATCTTCCTTTTTCAAAATCGTTAGTAAAATCTTGAGGGCGCTTGGATCACCTATCATACCAAGAGCTTTAGCTGCTTCTGATCGAACTAATGCATCTTCATTATTATTGAGTATTTTAATTAAACTTGGAACAGCTTTACTATCGCCAATGCGACCTATAGCAATTGTGGCTTGATAACGTACACTCTCATATTCATCATCTAAAGCTAACAAAAGAGCATCAGTTGCTTTTTTATCACCAATTTTGCCTAGTGTTTTACAAAGGCTTTCCCTTACTACTCGAGAGGAATTAGTTCGTAAAAGTTTTATGAGATGTTCTAAGATGGTTTTCTCTTTTGATTCGCTTAATTGATTTATTATTTTACCTCGAGTATCTAAATCACTTGCATCCAGCTCGCCAACTAACATATCAACTTCTTCAATTTTCAACACAATAAATCAACCCAAGAGACCAATATGTGGTAGTTTTTTACTTTGAATAATACTACATGTTGTATATTTTCATATCTCTTTTAAAAGATTTCTAATCTTTTTTGATATCATTTTGTGGGAAAAATTCGGAAATTATATATTCGAAAGATGTATAATTAATTGTAGGATAAATCAGGAGTTCAAAACCTTTGAATAATAAATTTATCAACATGATTATTAATGATTTCAAAGAGTTTGAATCTTTAGTACAAGTAAATCAATGGTTAAGAGTTAAATTTGGTTTCATAGATTTTTTTAGTTCCGAAGAAGAATTTTCTGATTTCATTAGCTTTCTAGAATTTGAAATAAAGGCTATTAATCTAAATGATGAGAGGCTACCAAGAGAATTTGGCGATATCCAAACACCACCATCATTAGTAAATAAGATACTGCAAATATTAGTTGATGTTAATTTTCAACCAGAGGTTATTTTAGAGCCTACTTTTGGTTTAGGAAATTTTATCTTAGGATCATTAGAATTTTTCAAAAAGTTAGAAGCTATTTATGGAATTGAGATACATCAAGAGTATAAATGGATGTGTGGTTTACAGATTATACGAAAAATTATAGACAATAAAATTGAACCATCAAAAACAAGAAAAATCTCTCTTCTCACTGATGATTTTTTTAATCATAAAATAAATCTCAATGATATAACTCAAGACAATAACACACTACTAATACTAGGTAACCCACCCTGGGTAACAATCTCAGAATTATCATCATTAAACTCCACAAACATCCCTCCTAAATCTAATATCAAAAACTACAAAGGGATTGATGCAATCACTGGTAAAAGTAACTTTGATATTACCGAATATATTCTCAATTCATTGCTTACTCAATTTCACACTTGGCATGGAAAATTAGCAATATTATGTAAGGATATTGTAATTAAAAATCTAATAAAAGATCTTCTAAAAACAAAGTATAAAATAACCAACATTAAAGCTTATGAAATTGATACTTTAAAAGAATTCAATATTAGATGTAATGCTTCACTATTATTGGTTGATCTTGGCATTTCTCCAACAAATCTACTCTGTGAGATACGATCAATTAACTCACCAAATGATATTAAAAGAATATTTGGATGGGTTAATAATAAGTTTGTAGCTGATTATACTAATTATAACCAATTTAGAGCATTTGATGGTATCAGTGAGATTATTTGGAGACAAGGAATCAAACATGATTGCAGCAAGATATTAGAGTTACAATTTGATAACGAAAAGATTAGGAATAAACAAGAATTAATTTTAGATATTGAAAGTGATTTAATCTACCCTTATATGAAAAGCTCTGATCTACAAACATTCAACGTGAAAAAAACTAATAGACGAATTTTGATTACTCAAAAGAGATTAAATCAGGATACCAATTATATTAAGAAACAATTCCCTAAAACATGGTTTTACCTTAAAAAGAATGAAGATTATTTTTCAAAAAGGAAATCTAAAGTGTATGATAATAAACCGCTATTTGCAATATTTGGAGTTGGTGATTATACTTTTCTACCGTATAAAATAGCTATTAGTGGTTTTTACAAAAAACCAATTTTTACTTTAGTAGAACCAATTGGCAGCAAGAGTGTTTTATTTGATGACACAGTATATTATGCTAGTTTCTCAAATTACAAAGAAGCATTATTTATAGGTACAATCATGAACAGCGAAATATCAATTTCTTTACTAAAAACTTTAGCTTTTGTAGATGCAAAAAGACCATATACAAAAGAAATACTCATGCGCATTGATAATAAGAAAATAGCTGATATACTAACATTTGATCAAATAACAGATATTTGGAAGACCAATAATTTTACTCCAAGAGTACCAATAGCAGAAAGAGATTGGATTAATTTTAATGTTAATTTTCTAAATTCTAATCTTTAAGATGATTATTAAGTTGGGATATCATCAGTATGCGTTGCTGGTTTAGAATCCTTTTCCTTGACTGTTGAATCTTCTTCTAATTCTATTCTTGGGATAGCACCATAATCTTCAGCAGGTTTTTCATGAAAAACCTCTAACCCAGCTGTTAAATTTGGTTTGTAAATTCTTCCTTTCCAAGTAGTTGTTTTCTTAACTAGAAGCTCAAAAGTTGATACAATAATTGTCACTAAAAACATGATTAATTGTATTGGATGGATTACATAAATCAAAGCATGATGATTTCCTTTTCCTTTCCAATAGGTCCAGATAAGCATCGGATATAAAACATACAATAAACTCGTAATAACTATGAATGCCCAATTTGAAAAAATAGCTGATACAATTATTGCTGCAGGGGAAAAGATACCCCACAATATGAAACATACAGTGATGAAAATTCTTCTAGGAGGAGTTAATTTTACTCCTGCGTAAAGACATTTCTTAAAACCATACCACCCATCCTTTAATGAATCAGGATACATTCTTGCAGAAACAAGCTTAGTACTTTCCATAAAATACAAAGTCTGGTATTTTGTTTTTACTAAACGAGCGAAAGCATAATCTTCTATTATTGAATCTTTCAATCGTTCATGTCCACCAATTTTTTCATAAGTCTCCCTTGTAAACATCATATATTGGCCTAATGCTACAAAACTAAATCGTCTTTTAGGATTGTTAACATTCCCTTTACCAGCTGAGATGATATTAGAGATGAAGAAATTAATTGGTACAATCGTTTCCCACCATTTTTCTAGCTCTTGATAAGGAATTAATGATAAAAGACCAACTTTATTTTTCACTAAAATATTTACTATTTCTCTTAATGAATCTGGTTTATGTTTTGTATCTGCATCTGTAAATAATAAAATATCACCTTTGGCTTTTTTATAAGCAAGATGACAACCATAATTTTTACCAACCCAACCATTTGGTAATTTATCTTCGATTATTATATGATCAACAAATTCTTTTGCCAATTCAATGGTTTTATCAGTTGATCCACCATCTGTTAATATTATTTCATAATTTGTATAATTTAGTGTTTTAAGTGAACGAACACAATCAGCGATATTTTTCTCCTCATTGTAAGTTGGTACAATGATACTAACAAATGGCTCCTCAACCAGAGGAGGGAGATTATATTCAGACCGAAAAGTTATCTTATCATTGCTAATAATGATATAATAAATAATTGAAATAAGAGCTAAAAGAAAATATACTGAACCTGTTATTATTAGGAATAATTCAGTATTCAACATTTAATCTCCTGTTTTAATGTAGAATTATTTGTGGAAGAAACAATCACTATCCAAGATTGTCTATTTAATTTGAAATAAAATGATATACTATCAACTATCTATTAACTTTCTGTTTATAACCAAAGATGCTAAATCATTCAATTATTTTTGAGAAAAAATAATCTATGAACTGAATTAGCAGCTCATAGTATAAACAATTATATTTTAATTATCAATTCTACTTAGCAATAGGTTATCTTCAGTTGATTTAGTTGGTAGTTCATCATGAAATTTTCTTTCACCATTTAAACCAGCATAAAGATCAGGCTCGTATTTTCTTCCTTTCCAAATAGTTTTTTTCGCAATTACTAGTTCCAATGTTGAAGCTATCATTGTAAAAATAAATACTAACATAAGATAGGGGAAGAAAACATAAGTAACCCAAAAATGACGACCTTTATTATTCCAGAAAGTAGCAAAAGTAGCTAATATTACGAGGTGTATTGTAATTGTAGTAACTAATAATCCAATTGAAGTACTATAAAGCGCAATAAGAATAATCATTACAGGAGAGAAAATGGAAATTAAACAGTAGATCAATGTGATAGCTATCTTTCGCGAAGGAGTTAACTTAGTACCTGCAAATAAGACTTTTTTAAATCCCGTCCAACAATGCCTAAACGATTCAGGATACATATGAGCAGTGATTAGTTTATTTGCAGGAGTATAAAATAAGGAATGCAATTGTGTTTTAGCTAATCTAGCAAAAGCGTAATCTTCAATGATTGATCCTTTGATTCTTACATGACCGCCTATTTTTTCATAAGCTTCTCGAGTGAATAACAGATATTGTCCTACACCGAGGAAACTATCATGTTCTTTTGGATCATTCACTTTACCTAATCCACCTGATGTTAAATGAGATAAAAAGAAATATATTGGAACGATGCTCTCCCACCATTTCCTCAATTCCTGGTACGGGAATGATGTTAATAGACCAATTTTCTTTTCTAATAACATACTGACCATTATTCGAAGTGAATTAGGATGATGAATAGTGTCAGCATCAGTAAAGAGTAAAATATCACCTTCAGCTTCTTCATATCCAATATGGCACCCATAATTCTTACCAATCCATCCATCTGGTAGCTCTTTTTCAATTACTATTTTATCTGCTAATGGTTTAGCTTTTTGTACTGTATTATCATTTGAACCACCATCTGATACAATAACCTCATATCGTGAATAATTTAGCTTTCTTAGTGAATGCAAACACTTCTCGATATTTCTCTCTTCATTGTAAGTCGGTATAATGATACTCACAAAAGGTTCTTTTTTAGCATTAGACAAGTATGAATCAGTTAATTTCTCGTTACCACGTATACTGATCAATAAATAATAGAGTAGACCAATTATAGTATTAACTAAGTAGATTATACATAGTATAGTTAGCCATAGTTTCATAGAGACTATCATCTCCAAGTGATAACTTAACTAGCAACAAGAAAGAATTCGATTTCCTTATTTGAAATTCACAATCATCTTATAGATACGTAATCTCAAAAATGCTCTAAACAGATTCTCAAATTCCTTAACTCATCTCTCATTGTTAGCAACCGTTATCATATTGTTATTATAGTTGGAAATTACCTTTTTCCAAAGGCATAATCATCAATAGTTTAACTGCTTATAAAAGACTTATCAAATAAATCAGAAAATGAGTAAGAAAAAGAAAAAATGAAGAATGAACTAAGGTTCATTCTTTAATGGATGCCTTGCAGGGGCATTAAACAAAAAGTCTAAATCAGGTGTTTTCTCAATAGCGTTTCTTATTGCCATTACAGTAGCTTTTCTGTTGTTTACATAGACTCGGTTTCTGGAAACAGCTGTTGGATGTACAAATACTGATGCGATGATAACTAAATCATTGACATATTTTTCAGGAATGTATCCATCCTTCACACATTGTATCACAGCTTTTGCTACTCCTGCTTGCACTGGTCCAAAGACCATTGATGCTTGTCGTAAGTTTTGTATGAAAACTTTTGGTACTAATATTGTTTCAGGTTTAACAGCTTCATTGGTCTCTAATAATGCAAGTAGTGGTTCATGACCTTCTATTTTTGATGGATCATCTTTAACTAATGCTAATGCTTTAGCAAAAGCAACTCCTACAGGACCATCTCGTGGACCTATGAGTAAGTCTACATGAGCCATTTCTTCACGGTCACCACCAAAGAAACCTTCACCTACTAGAAGTTTATTTTGCAATATTGTTTCAGCTGATACTTCGACTTGCCCAAATCGCTCTTCTATCTTTGCTGGCTCTTCTGGTAAAGCTACTATTGGTTCAACCTCACATTTACCAATGCGTTCAAGTTCAAGCCTTAATTCAGATCTTAATTCGTGGCTAATGCTTCCCCCAATTTCAAGTGGTAATCGAGGTTTGCGAACTTTTACACCTATCATATTCAATGCTTCTTTAGTTCCAGTAGCACCTGTTTTAACGATTATTCTTGTTATTTTGTGAATTTCCATTTCGGCTTTTCTAGCTTCTTCTAATTTTCCTTCCTCAACTAATTTCTTGATTTTAACCCAATGATCACCAATGAAATTAGCTGAAGCCAAAATACAACCATCTACTCCTGCAGCTAAGGCAGGAAAAACTATTTCATCCCAACCACACAGAATCTTGAAATCCGGAGCAACAGGTTTAACTCGTTCAAGAATTTCCATTAAATAGGCCATATTTCCCCAAGAACATTTCATTCCAACAATATTATCATGCTCTACAGCTAAATCCTCAACTACCATTCTTGGTAATACAACATCAGTTAAAGCAGGTAATTGGTAGAGCATAACAGGAATATCTACTTTCTCAGCAATCTCTGAGTAATGTTGGTATAATCCTCTTTGTGATGGTTTCATATAATAAGGTGTGATAATTAAAGCTGCATCAGCACCAACATCTAAAGCATGTTTTGTCATAGCTATGGTTCGCTTTGTTCCACTGGTACCTGTACCAGCCATAACATCCACTTTCCCATTAGCTTCTTCAACGGCAATTTCAATAATACGTTTTTGTTCATCCCAGAAAAGAGAAGAAAATTCTCCTGTAGATCCAGCCGGAACAATCCCTGTTACTCCTAAATCATCAATGACATAACGAATTAACTTACGATAAGCTTCTTCATCAACTTCATCTTTTTTATTAAATGGAGTAACTAATGCTGGACTAACTCCTCCAGGAACAAATTTTTTAGCCATATCTATTCAACTCATTTTTTTTATTTGTGTAATTTTCTTGCAGCAATAAAACTAAGTTTATTTTTAGTTAAAGCTTCAGCAGTGAGATTCATTGCCTGATGTTTATCAAGATAATTGATTTTCATAGCTTCCATATCACCAGATTCTATGACTTCCTTCTTATCTCTAAAGTAATCCAAAATGTCCGATTGGTGTTCTCTTGTTTCCTCGATTTCTGGTTTTCCACCTTCACGTTTTGCACTTACATTTTTTACTTTTTTAGCAAGTTCCACTAGCTCATCTGTTCTATCATATGGTTGTCGAACTATACTTTTCCATGTTTCTGTTATATGATGTTCAAATCTAATCACATCTTCAAATCCAAAATCCTTACGGAATTGAGCAGTTATCTCCATGGTTTTATTATTAACAGAATTGGATAAATTAAATCCTATTAGAGGGCTAGTTCCATCATCTCTGCTGAATAACTTTGCTGTCATAAGAGTCCAGAAACAAGAATAAGGATTATCATTACCCATGAAAACTGAGATTTTGTATTCAATATTAATGCCTAACTTGTAAAGTATGTATCCTAAGATCACTGTTCCAGGATTAATATTCAAAGCTGATTGTATTCCATAATTAGTATAATAATAGAGGAATTCATCAGTCCATTTTAAAGCATAATCATTAGGTTGGCCAACACCACCAAAATAACCAGTAATAGTTGCTGGACCGCCTAAATGAATATTTACTGGTAAACCATCAGGACCTGGTGCAGTTCCTTTTGAATCAAGAGTTTCAACACCTGATGCTCCAATAATTTGAAGAGCAGCTGTCATTGCCAGGAGCTCACCATCTTCCTCCTGTTCTTTCATCTTTCTAACACGAATAACCCTGCCTGGCATCAAGTTTTGTTTCTCAATAGCCTTTTTTGCTTCAGTTATTAAAAATGGAAAATATTGACAGGCACTTATCTCAAGAGTTACTGCATAATCATCAGCAAATTTTATTTTATCAGCTTCTGAACCTAGAATCTTACGACGATAATCAGCGATACTAATAAAGGCATCTTTATCACGCTGCTCAATTAACCAGTTTAAATCCTTAACATAGGCAGGATTTTTTTTCTCTAGTCTTGCCATCAAACTGTCAATTTTACGAGCTTCAACTGCTTTTTTATTGATTTCATCTATACCACCGTATTTTTCTACGATAGCTAGTAAATCATCTATCAATGGATTATTATCTTTCATTAAGAAATCATTGATAGCAGTTAGTCTATCCTCTGGTATGAATAATTTTTTCTTAAGATCGGTCAAGGTATTTCACCGAGTGAGAATTACTTTTTACTCATACTCAACTTAGTTATAATCTATAAAATTTTCTTAAGTCAAGTTAATCCTTTATAAAAACAATAAAAGGAATTTTTCATCTCACTATTTTTTCCGGGCAAATAATATCATAGTCTTTTGTTTTTAAATTGCTATTTGATGGTATAAAAGCCATATCAATGATTTCCCGAAGATTTGGTTTCATATAATCTTCAACAGCATAAGAACGCATCCAAACATGATCATCCAATTTTGGTATTATAAATTTATCAATTAATTGTTCTTTTAATTTGATATTTTTATCAAATAATTTCCCTAATTGTTGATTTATCCTTCTTAGGCCAAAATAATAATTATAGGCAATAGGTTGAGTTAATAATTCAGCTCTTATTTTTTGTTTGAATTCTTCAAATTGATCCTTTTCCCCTTTACTGAGACATCTATTATTAGGAGGTACATAGAGTACTGGATATATTCGAGTTCGATTATTTTCAACAATTCGCTCGAGATCATATTTTACTGTATGTTTAACTAATTTAAGATAAGGTCTAGTCATCCCTCCATGACGACCATTTTGTAAATAAACGGTATTGCTCCATATCGATCTTTGATAGATATGATCATGTCCGGAACAAACAATATCTACACCATATTTTCTGAATAATGTTGTAAGATAGGTTTGAACCCGTTCATCATTACCATTATTAAATCCCCTACCCCAAAAACCTAAGCTCATTATAGCTGAATGCATAAATACAAAACAAAATTGTGGAACCTTTTCACCACGATCAAGTTTTTCTCGCCATTCCCGCAAATCATTTTCCAGCCAATGCCATTGTTCTGAATCGCATTTTATTTTATATTTTCCCCAACCTGTTCCATTCGTATCTAAAAACACTGCATGTACGTTACCTTGATCTAATGAATACCAATGCCCAATTAAACTTCCTGGACTATTATTGGGATTTGTTATGAATCTATGCCAGTATCTACAATCCTCTTCTCGACCACCTAGCACATTTCCTCGTCCTTGGCCTGAGGTATAATAATCATGATTTCCAATACAAGTAATCAATGGTACATGATTCCATAAAACGGAACATCGTTTAAATAAATCAGCCCAATATTCACTATAAGAAGCATTCTCTGTTAAATCACCAGTTGCTATAGATAATGAGTAACCTTCACCAAAAGTTGCATCAAGTTCAGTTTTAGCTATTCTTCTAAAAACTCTACCGAGTGCAATATTACCTTTGATTTCTTTTCCTCCTAATTTTCCTCTAAGAAACTGACCTTTTCTACCTCCATGTAAGTCAGAACTTACTGTTAGAAAAAGAGATTTATTTACCTCATTTAGATTAAAAGAAGTTTTGAATTTAATAAAATCAGTAGCTGCGAATAATTTCTTTGTTAATTTGTTATAACATTCTAATCTATAATAATATTCAGAATTTGGTTTAAGGCCTGTCATCTGTCCAATAAAAAGAGCTTTTGCTGATTCTTCATTATCTTCAATATATTTTGACATATGAGAAAGTGAGAAAGTACCATGGTGCTTTAATGAAGAGTTAATCACCACTATATAATTATCAGAAATTTCTTTACCTTCATTATCTAAAAATAGGTCCAATTTATTTGATCTTACAAAACCCCAATCTACAAAGAGTTTTACAATCATTTTACTATTATCAGCATCAAGTCTTTGTAGATAGATTTTATTTGGTTTATAATCAATTTCATCTATTGATAGATGATAATTATAATTGATTTTTTGGGTTTCTTCTTTGTCTAGCGATTCATAAATTGTTTGCTCTAATTCAGGTTTACTTCTATCCTTTCTTTTAGGTGAATGTAGGGGAATTCCAAGAGAAATTGCTTGAGCAAGCATTGATGGTAAATGTTTCAATTTTATTTGTTCTTTCTCAGAGTTACGTTTTTTCCTTGGTTTAAGCAGTTTTTCAGCTCTTTTCTTTCGTTTTGCATCCAGTATTTTCTTTGATTGATAGTGAATTCGAAGCTCAAAAGAAAATCTTCCTGATAATTTATCAATAAGTTTTAGTAAGTCTTCTTGTTCAGGTTCTAAAATAACAGGATTACTTTTTCGTCTATTCATTAAGCTCAAATCTCATAAAATACTACTACTTATAGATATTATTGAAATAATAAAAAAAGAAAGAGAATATAAATTCATTCACTAAAATAAATGAATTTTACTATCCATTATCTTCTTCATGACTATGATAATAATAACTATAACCTTTTACTAAATCCCAAAATGATTGATAATTCATGTCTATCATCAATAAATTCTTGAAAGTTTCCATAGCATAATCGTAATTTCGCATTGCTAATTCGTTTATACCTTTATAATAAAGTACAACTGGATCATCAGGTGAAAGATTATATGCAAATAAGAAATATTCTTCAGCCCTTTGTAAATTGCCAATGTAATGATGACAAATGGCTATGAAATAAGGGATATTGAAATTACTCTCTTTTATTTCATCAGAGTTAAAACTCTCCATGATTGAATCGAATACAATTAAAGCCTTATCAAAATTATTCTCTTCAAACTCGATTAACCCTTCGTAATACTGACTTGGGATGAAATTATTGTTAAGTTTGGTTGCTTTTTTGAAATTCTTTGCAGCATCTTTTTTCTTATCTTGTAGGAGCTTTGTGTAGCCAACGTAGTACCACCCAAAATGACTTTGGGGATATTTTTTGCTAAAATCTTCAAAACATTCTAGAGCGGCTTCAAGTTTATTATCTTCAATGTATGAAATGCCATCTACCAATAAAGAATCGTCAATACCTTCAGATTTCAAACTATCTGTTTTTGGTTCCTTTGGTTTAGTAGTAGGTTTTTTTGTTTTGCTTGGGCTACTCCCTTTAGATGTTGATTTTTCCTTATTTTTTCCATCATCTTTCTTGGTCGTCTTTTTGCTAGCTTCTTTTTTACTCATTTTCTATTACACTCCAAGCAAATATTTAATCAAATAATTCAATCATTAACTTGATATTTTCCTTTTAAAAGAAATGGTTTTTAATAATTAAACGTTTTGAATGGAAACCATAGAAACTGAGAAGAAATCTGTTGATAGAATATCAAACGCGACAAAAATCATCTCTTGGTAGGTAACACTAATATATGATCCACATTTGAAGTTTCAGATTGCTCAATGATATACCTAGCTGTTATTGCTATATCATTTGCAGAAAGCATTGTTGATCTATCTACATCCTTACCATCAAACCAAGGAGTATTTACTGAACCAGGATTAATCGTTGCAGCTTTCACATTCGTACCTTTTAACTCCTCTCGTAGACACCATACCATTGCTTGTACAGCATGTTTAGTTCCAGCATATAATGAAGCTCTTGCACTTGTTTTTAATCCTAAGTTTGATGAAAGCACAATAATTTGACCCTTGTTATTTTTCCTCATAACAGGGATAACCTTTCTTAGCCAGAGAAAGACACCTTTGACATTAGTATTGAATTGGGCATCAAATTGTTCTTCTGTTAATTCTTCTAAATTGCCAAAGAATCCCACACCAGCATTTGCTACAATTACGTCTATTTTATCCTCAAAAGCTTTCTTTACAAAATCAAATATTTTATCAACATCTTCTGCTTTCCCAACATCCCCTACCGCATAATGAACCTGACAACCCATTTGATCTATTTTCTCAGCAACCTTTTGTAACTTATCCTTATTTCTTGCTATCAAAAAGAAGTGATATTTGTCTTTAGCCATTTCATAAGCAATTGCTTCACCTATCCCACTTGATGCACCTGTTATTATGATGTTTAATTTTTCTTTTTCTTCATTCATAATTTATCACTCATACTTTCTTCTTACTTTTCAATTAATGGCTAGTTAGTATTTAATGCTTCTTTCCTAGCTTTATAACCATTAAATAGAATTAAACTCAAAGGTACTAATATCATTACAAATAGTGTTATTCCCCCAGCAAGGTATAATCCAGACAAACCAACCGCTTTGATTATTGGTTGGCTAATCAATGGCGATAAAAATTGCCCTAGATAGATCATAGCACTTAGGATTCCATTTACACGTCCTCTTATTTTTGTGGGAGTGTAACTTAATAACCATAAAATAATATTAGGCATGAAAATCCCCCAACCAAGGCCCATTATCCCTGTACCAATTAGCACTACTAAAACAGATGTAGCAATTGAAATTACAATAAAACCTGTACCAATACAAACTAATGCTATAATAAAAAGCACTAAATGAGAGAGTTTTCGTTTAATAAATTGATAAAATATCCCCATTATTCCTGATACGATGCTTGACATCGCTATTGCTAATCCTATAATAACTTGCCTTGTTTCTCCTAATTCATATAAATAGAATGAAAATTGTGTAGCTATAAAATAGAATATTATCATTAAGATGAAAACCATTGAATAACTAATAATTGCTACTTTGTATGGAAATTTATTTGCTTTATCTTTCTTGCTATTTTCAAGTAAAATATTTTCATTATTATTGGAATTTTCAACTGCTAAATCAACTTGAATCTTAGGTTCTGTAAGAAAAACAAAAATTGTTGGTAAATAAAGTAACGACAAGAAATAAACTAGAAATGAAAAATTCCAATCAATATCAGCTAATGCTCCACCTATTACAATGTATAAAGCTCCACCAAATGACATAAAAGTTGATTGTAACCCCATTACTTGATTTCTTTTATCACCTGAATAATGGTCACCAATTAATGTTAAACAACTAACTGATATTCCACCCACAGCAAATCCAAATAAGATTCTACTAGTTAGAATTAGATAGAGTGTTACAGAAGGTTGTAAATTGAAATATCGCATATAGAATCCGATTGTGCCAAATATAGCATATAATGTAGTTGATAATATAAGGAGCTTCTTGCGTCCCCATTTATCGATTATGAATCCAACAAATGGTGAACTAATAGCTATTGCTAAAGCTGTCACTGTTAGAATTAATTTTGAAACTAACTCATAATTTGGAACTGATTGAAAATAGAGAGACATTTCACGTATTGCTGGAGAAATGGCTGCTCCAGCCATTACTGTAAGTGTGCTAGCTAATAGAATAACCACTTCTTGCCAAAAAGGATATTTTATTGTAACACCTTTAATCATTCTAACCAAATTTAATGTCAAATAATTCATTTTAATGTTGCTTATTCAGAAAATAAGAAAAAAGGAGGAAAAGAGTAATAATTACTCAACAATTAATCTAAAATTTATTTCTTCCTTTTTCTAATGATTACTAAAATACAACTAATTATGGATAAGATATCTATAGTAATTGTTAAAGGTAGACCAGATACTTCTGTTGGCGAGGGTGAGGGTGATGGAGTTGGAGTCGGTGTATAATCTGGTAATGTTAAATCTAATTCAAAAATACTAATTACCATATCAGTGGTTCCACTTAAACTATCTTGTAATGCATTTACTGTTGGATAATTTACAGAATAGGTAGCACCACCGATAATAATCCTATCTGTAGAATCAACTGCTACCGCTAAACCAATATCCTTAGCAGATGATCCTAAGAAACTAGAACAAATCAATGTCCAATTAGTAGCTATTTTTGTGATAAAACAATCAGTGCTACCATTATAGCTATATTGAAATGAATGTTTTATTGGAAAATCTGCTGAAGAAGTAATACCAGTAACAACTATGTTATCATCACTATCCACTGCAACATCTAAGGCTTCTTCACCACCCATTCCACTGAGATAACTTGAATATTCCAAAGCTTGTCCATCTGGAGTTAATATTGTGACATAAGCTTCTATACCACTTTTATAACCAAAGGTTGCATTAGCTAATGGGAAATTATTGGAAACCGTACTACCAACTACAACTATATTATTATTTGAATCTACAGTGCAAGCATAAGCTCTATCAGTACTCATACCATCTAGTGTGCTGGAATAGGTTAAAACACCTGCTGGAGTAAATTTCAAAACTATCGCAGCCATATCGGATACAGTTGATTGATATGGATTTAAAGTAGGAAATGAACCACTAAGTGTCCCTCCAACAACTATGATATTATCATCGGCATCAGCTACAATATCAGTTCCCCAATCGTTACCAGTAGATCCAAGATAAGTTGAAAAAACAACAGATTGTCCATCAGCAGTAAATTTAGTAATAATTGCATCCACACTGGATCCACTACTATATGTATTTTGGTGTGCATTTAAAGTGAAAAAATCATCAGAATATGTATCACCTGTAACTAATATTTTACCAGTATGATCAAAAGCTATACCATAGCCCCAATCGCCTTCTGTTCCACCCCAATATGTTGAGAATAGTAATCCTCCTGTACTATTAAATTTAGCAACAAATGGATCAATATTAAACGTAGTTCCACCATTAAAGCTCTCTTGTAAAGCATTTAATATTGGGAAATTTGGTGAATAAGTTGTTCCAATTACAGCAATATTACCTGAATTATCTACTGCTAAATCTGCTATCCATTCTGATGAGCTACCACCCAAGTATGTAGCAAAGATTAATGTTTGACCATCTGCAGAAAGCTTCACTATAAATCCATCATAATTGCCTGCATTACTTGTCTGTGTAGCATTTTCTAGGGGTAAATTGATGGAATTCGTTCTCCCAGCTATAATAATATTACCTGCATTATCAATATCCATATTTGCTTCTCCAATATCAACAATATCACTTTTATATTCATCACCAGAACCACCTATGAAGGTAGAATAAGTACATATTAAAGGATCAATTACTATCCTTCTGGAAGGATCAATATTTTGTACAAATTTGAACTGAACTTTAGTACTTGAATGTGTATTATAATTTTGATATTGAATACCAATTTTTTCATGATTATCATCATACCAAGCAATTAAATCCTTATCAGAAATCGACAATCCATCAATAGTATACACTAACTTATCGAAATCAATCTTAAGCGAATCTAGACCTGAGTAGCTAATTATGATTTGATCTGTATTTGCATAAGGTTCTATTATGAAATCATATTTTAACCCTTTAGGGGTAAATTTGTAAATTAATGTTATACCATTATAGAGGTTTTTAAAAATTATTTGCGAACAATGCTTCACATTAGTTATACTTTTCTCAGATAAGTAGAAATTGCTATAGCTATTGAGATAATTGTTACCAACTGGTTTAACTGTATTTGCACCTATAAAATCTATATTGAAAGTTCCCGCTTTAAATTGAAAAGTAATTTTTGATTCACTAAAATATACAAAGCCATTTTCGAGTTTAGCATAATAATTAATATTTTTTGAAAATTGCCCGTTATTTTCAATAAAATAGCTAGAAGTAATTTTTTCAGCTAATTCGTAATTCTCTTCACTTGCTTTTTTAATATTGTTAGGGTTTACTTGATAATCTTCCAAGCTGTTTGTTAAGTTATCTTTCAAGCACACAATATCATCTTTTTTATTAATGCTCTCTCTTTCTGTTAATGCTCCTAAAAGAGAATCATTCATTGTAGAAATAAAAATTAAATTTAGAATTAAATAACAAAAAAATATTCTTCCTTTCTTATTTGTCATACAACCACCTTTTTAGAAAATTTCTTCTTCTGAATTGTTAAATAACAATTAAATTATGATGAGCCGATATATCGCCCAATAATTATATTAAACACGCTATAAAAAGTTAGGGACTAGATAGGGATTTTTCGAATTAATAAAAGAAAAAAATGGATAAATGAATTAATTTATCCAATTTTCAGCTAAATATAAAATTACTTCAGCTGATTTTTGTAGTGCTGGAACGGGAATGTATTCTTTTAATGAATGGAATAAAATTCCTCCTGCGAAAATATTTGGTGTTGGTTTACCACGTGCACTTAATCTTGCACCATCAGTACCCCCACGAATCAATGTTTCTTTTAATGCTAGACCAGCAGCTCTTATAGCATCCGCAGCTTTTTCTATAACTTCAGTGTATTCCTCGAGATAGACTTTCATATTTTCATAAGAATGATCGAATTGTAATTCAATTTTCAAACCAGGATAGCGACTTTCAAAAGTATCCTTTAATTTAGTCATATAATCCATCCGTTTTTGATTGATTTTCTTATCAAAATCCCTGAGGATTAAAACCGTTTTTGCTTTAACACAATCTCCTTCCATGGCATAAAGATGGTAAAAGCCTTCTCTTTTTTCGGTGTGTTGTGGTGTTTCATATTCAGGCAATTGTGAGATATACCTACAAGCAATCTCAACTGCATTTACCATTAGATTCTTAGCATAGCCAGGATGAACGCTAACACCATGAAATGTAATAGTTGCTTTCCAAGCATCAAAACATTCAGTCTCTAATTCACCCATTTCACCCCCATCAAAGGTATACCCAAATAATGGCAATCGATCCATATTTATTTTAGTCGTGCCATGCCCGATTTCCTCATCAGGTGTAAAGCATACAGTTATTGGACCGTGATCTAATTTAGGGAATTTTCTCCAAGCTGCTGCAGCAGCCATTATTCCAGCAATTCCGGCCTTATCATCCGCACCTAGTAAAGTATCGCCAGATGATGTTATTATATCCATTCCTCTGAAATGTTCTAGCTCAGGAGAATCATCAATAGTTAAAGTAATATTAGGGTTTTGGGGATATTTTATTGGTTTCCCATCATAATTCTCATGGATTACTGGTGTTACATTTGCACCACTTTCTGCAGGGGAAGTATCTATGTGAGCAATCAAACTAATTGCTTGTGATTTTTCATACCCCTTTGTTGCTGGAAGATCTCCATAAACATAACAAAATTCATCCATAACTACATTATTAAAACCTAATTCTTTTAGTTCTTGCATCAGAATTTTCGCTAAATTAAATTGCTTTTCAGTCGATGGATACTCACCTGTATTTTCATCTGATTGAGTATCAATTGTAACATATTTCAAGAATCGTTCTCTCGCTTCTTTCAACAAGAATTCTTGAATTTCTTTTGTTATTTCCAATTTTTCTTTCACCTAAAATCAATTCTATATTTTTCAGTAACATGTTTTCTTTTTGAGTATTGTTATACACTTTATTAGCTTTATTTTTTTATTAGATACTTTAAAATTTCCTAGTGATTTATTGCATATAATTAACAATCTTTGGTGAGTCATATGACAAATAATGATTGGAAAAAAGTACATGAAGATTTTAATGAATATGGTTTAACAGATTTAATTCTTTATTTAGATCACATCGCTTACAGAGTGAAGAAAGGAGAACGTGAGAAGCTTATGGTTGAACTAATGAATACTACCCCATACAAATTCTACAAAAGTTTCAAAGTTGTTTCATCAAATGCCACAACTACCTGTATCAAATTGGGTGACACTTTACCCGTTGTAGTTATTAGTGAAGGACTAACAGATGATTCTATAGTAGAGAAATATTGCCAAAAATATGGTAGTAGAATTCATCATCTTGCTTATCTAGTTAAGGATATTGATAAAGTAGTTGAGATACAAAAATCTCGTGGTGTGAAATTTACTACTGAAAATATTATTGGCAGTGAAGAGGAAGGTATAAAACAGATCTTTACTTTGCCTACAGAAACTTCAAATCATATCATTGAATATATTCAACGCTTTGGAGATTTCGATGGATTCTTTACACCATCAAATATAGCTGGTTTAATGAACTCAACTGAAAAACTTGGTGAATCATAAAAGACATTAATAATGAGGGTGGGAACCAGTTCAGCTGGGGTGTACTGAACTGGTCCTATCAATTGAACAAATTAAATCGAGGAGGGTTGCAAATTTGACCATCTATATACCTATACATTTGCAAGTTTTTCCGGATTTATTTCCTATACATAATACCTCTTTGTCAGAAGGTATTAAACATTAAATATATTTTGAATGTTTAAATATTTAAAATCTTTCATTATGGCAAAAATTTCAAAATTAACTAAAGAGAGTATAGAAATTAAAAGAAAGGAGCTATTGAAGTAGGTTTTACATATCCACTTTCTTAAGCATTTTATCAATTGATTTTTGATTTTTAATATAGGAAGCAATCTTCTCATTAATTGATTTATCACTTATTGCTTTACCTATTTCATTCTCAGTTTTATACCCAAATTCATCAAAAATAGAGGTTAAGATTTTTTCATAATGTAATTTTTCAAAACTCTTTGTTAATTTTAATGAAAACAATGTTTTGAGTATAGCATAAGAACTGAGAGCAGAATAAATGTTCCTAGAAAGACCTGATAGTGCTTGTAATCTTAGTTCTTCATTCAATAACGCTTTGATAAGTGGTTTTTCTATACTGCTATCTTCAAAATAAGTTAAGGCTTCAATTACATTATCTAAAATCTTGGAATCCTTTTCCTTTCTATATGCTTTCAATAATGCCTTCATCGCTTTTTTATTTTTACTTTTTCCAAGTAAAGCAATTGCTTTTTCTTTAATTAACAATGGTTCATTAGGATTTTTTAGTATATTTATTAATGGATCAATAACAGATTCGTCTTCATAATTTAGCATATTCAAGATTTCCAATCTTAATTCGTCATTCTCTTTACGATTTAAATGAACTAACATAACCTGTGTGACCATTGTTTCCTTGTTGTAATCTTTTAGGTCTTTAACAAGATCAATTTGTTTTGTTATTTTCTTTTCATTTTTTAGTCTCAAAAGTAATTTCTTTGATTCTTCACTCATTTTAACCACCCAATCAATAATTTTCGTTTTTAACCATTTTATATAATTACAAGGTTATTTATGACATTAAAAGATTAGCAATTAGGTAAATAATTTTGACTATTTTTTATCATTTCCCATTTTTTGGTAGTATACCATTTAGCAAAATATCGATTTGGGTGTCAAAATATTCATCATGATCTTCGATTAAATTACCAGTTACAAAGCCACCTGTAAATGGCCCACCAGCTATAGGCATTGAAACAAGCTGAAGAAATAGTTGTGCACACATTTTCGGATCTAGTTCCTTTCTTAAATTCCCTGCTTCTTGACATCTTTTGAAGTATAAAGCCAATTTATCCAAAAAGGGCATTTTCATTAAGCTTTCAATGAGGTTTCTCGGTTTAAAATTGATTGCTTTGAATGCTTCCTGCATTTCGTTATTTTTAATTATTTCAGGGAAATTCTTCCTTTCTTTCATGATTAATAACATAATTTGTTTATTTTCAAAAATGCGCTTTCTATTCATTTTCCACATAATAAGTAAAGTTACTCTGGGATCAGGTATCATACCATCCACCATTTCTAATACTTCAGAAAGTGACACTATTATTTTTTCTGCTTCGGATTTTAATATTGAAGCAAATAATTCGAACTTATTACTATAATAACGATAAAGTAATGTCTCAGAGATTCCTTCTGCTTTAGCTATCGAGCGCATAGATGTCGCTTCTAGCCCATTTTCAGCCATTATTTTTAAAGCAGTTTCAATTATCGATTGTTTTCGTTGATCTTTTTTTAGTTTAGTAATTTCCTCTGACATTCCTATCAAATATTGTATTTCTAAAGGTTTATATAAAGCTATTGATATGTTTATACTACTATAAACAAAAATTATAATTTATAACAACAAATATAAAGGGAAATAACAACACAAAAAGTGGTGATAAATGTGGTATTTCAAACGGTAAAATTCGCTTTCAAAAATGCTTTTCGTAAGAAAATGATTGTTACCCTATCAATCATCGGAATGGCGATTGGTATTGCATTAATGGTTGCTTTATCTTCTGCAAGTGCTGGTTTCGATGAAATCTTAGGTAGTGCTGTGGCAGAATCAGTTGGTGATGTAGAAATTCAAGAATATAATACTGAATTAACACTTTCTCAATTACCCATGAATATTTCTGATATTGTAAACACAATCGAATCAAGTGATAAAATAACTGCCTTTAAAGGAGAAGTTGTGGTCAATAATTTCTATCAATTTGTTGATAATGTTACACTGGATTTGAGTGTGGGACCAGGAGCGATGGGCCCAGGCGGTAATTCAATGACTTCATTAGCACTTGGTGCAGCTGGATTGAATCCAGAAGAAGATGCTACATTTGATGGACCTACTACAAAAATCACTGAAGGAAGAATTTACCAAAACGATTATGAAATTATCATTGCTGATTATATTTTAGAAGGGGGATCAGAAGTATTCACTTTAAATGAAACTTTTGATTTAATGATAAACTACACCTATAGCATTCCTATAACTATTGTAGGGGTATTTGAAACTTCAGAGGAAGTTACAAAGATTTTGGAACCATCATTTATAATGTCAGTAAACACCAGTTTACTTATCAATAGCCTCACTTTGCCTTTTGAACAAATAGGGTATAATAAAGCATTAATCAGATTTGAAAGTGAAAGTCTTGAAGAAACTAATGCCTATGTTGAGGAGCTTGAAACACTAGAACCAAAACTTGAAGTTTCAGCAGTGGGTGTTCAAATTGAAAGTCTTGGAAGTATAATGGATAATTTTGCTATAGTACAAACAATACTTACTGTGATAGTATTTGTAGCAGGAGGTATGGCTATCTTTGTGGCTCAATTAATGGGTGTAAGTGAACGAATGAAAGAATTTGCCATTATGAAAGCTACTGGTTGGAAAAATAGAACAATATTGTTTGATATTATTCTTGAATCATCTATTATTGGCCTTCTTGGTTCTTTAGTTGGATTTGCATTAGGTGCAGGATTAATCTTTATAGCACAATTAGGATCAGCAACTATGTTCGTAGTTATTACTTGGCAAATCGTTTTGAAAACTTTAGCATATGGTATTGGTTTAGGTATTGCTAGCGGATTAATACCGGGCATACAGGCAGCTCGTGTTAAGCCAATGGAAGTAATTAGAGGTATCTAAAGGAGGTATAAATAATGGTCGATTATATCATAAATGAAGAAGTTACATTTGACGAGAAATCTAATGATTATATTGTAAGAACTTATAATTTAACAAAAATCTATAATCAAGGTTTAGGTTCAGAAGTTATCGCTTTAAACAATGTTTCATTCGGCATTAAAAAAGGTAAGGTTATTGCTATAGCAGGTCCAAGTGGTTCGGGTAAAAGTACTTTACTTAATATTTTAGGTTGTATGGATAGCTCTACAAGTGGTACAGCCTTTATTGATAACACTGAAATAACTAAACTAAGCGAACGTGATCTTGCTGATATTAGGAAATATAAAGTTGGTTTTGTTTTCCAAGATTTCCTCTTAATACCCACTTTATCAGCTTTAGATAATGTTTTGCTCCCATTAATACCTGATGGTATCAAGAAAGAAGATCGAGAAAAAGCTATGAAAATACTTGAACAAGTTGGTTTAGCTGGAAGAGCTCACCATCTACCCAAACAACTTAGTGGTGGTGAAAAACAACGTGTAGCAATAGCTCGCGCTCTTGTACACAATCCATCAATAATTTTCGCTGATGAACCAACAGGAAATTTGGATTCAAGAACAGGTGATGAAATCATTCGATTACTAAGACAGCTAAATGACAATCTTGGTATAACTGTTGTAATAGTAACCCATGATCAAAGAGTAATGGATAAAGTTGATCTTGTGTTAAATATGCAAGATGGGCAAGTATTTCCTCCAAACTAACACTTTTTTCCTAATCCCAGAGTTTCACGTAGAGGTTTTGAGTAAGCCAAGCTCAAACCCTCTAATCATTTTTAATAAAAAT
>JAEORJ010000064.1 GCA_016840945.1 Candidatus Gerdarchaeota archaeon | reverse complement strand
TTACGATCTGATAATCAAAAAAAGGAGAAATTATTAGCTTAAAAGAAAGAAGTTGGAAGTGAAACCATGGCTGAAGCATTTACTATTTTAACCTTGTATAAGGCTATCGAGTTATTATTATTATTCTGGTTATTGGCGTTATTATTTAAGTGGGTACTGACTTTCATTTTCGGAGAAAAAGGTGCTAGAATAATAGGGTTCTTTGGTTATTTTGTAAGTTTTCAACTTAAGAAATTTACATTATCGAAAATATTTAAGCTAGAAGTCAACGAGTGTGATGCTTTCCAATTAAAATTCTCCTATGAAGAAACTGAACGATGGGATATCTTGTTTACTTCATTAGTGTTAATACCAATGTCAATTGGATTATTCCTAGGTACCCTAGTATCTACTATTGGTATATTGCTTGAATCTAATCTTGTTATCTTATCCATCTTCCTATATATTATTGGGTTCATTATAGCAGTTAACTCAGTACCATCGTTCCAAGATGTAAAGGATCTAACTAAATGCTCTGCTCGATCAATTATTATCTGGTTTGCTCTAGCAACACTCTTTTGTGCAATATTTGCTGCAATATTAGTTCCCTTCTTATCTACTCTAGGTGTTTTGATAGCTGTAATTGGTGGTATACTCCTCACTCCTTTGATTACCTATTTTATTCCACCAATTTCAAATAGAATGGATGTAAAGGAGAAATCTAGTTTGATAGGTGGTACGGTGGATCTAGATGGCAAATGATATACTTATTCAAACTAGAGAAACTGATAGGGTGTTTATTCAAAAAGGAAAAATAACTCATATCTACGGTCTACCTAAATCAGGGAAATCAACACTATCCGCAGTTATTGCTTTAGAATTAGCAAAAATTGGTAAGAAAACGCTATTAATCTCTACCGAACGACCTATCGAGATTCGAATGCAATCAATGTTAGAGAATTGTGATTGGTATACAAATGAGTTATTGGAGTTAATACTTACTTCAGATATTTATACATTTGATGAATTAATTGTTGCAATATGTAAAGATTTACAATCATTACCTATCGATGCTGATATTTTGATAATAGATTCAATTACATCAGCTTATCGAACAAAAGCAAATCCAATCAATTTAACTCTTTTACGAAAAGCATTGTCTTGTCTGCAATCCATAGCAATAAGAAAGGATTTAGCAGTTATTTTCACAAATCAAGTATCATCAATGATGGATTCAAATAACGGATTCCGACCGGTAGCATCAGCATCAACTAGAAGCTATGGTGATTATACTATAAGGTTAACAAGATTATCTACAGAACAAACAGAGATTTCCTTTGAGGATTTTGATGGTGAAGAACTTGAAGTGCTTGAACCTTTTACTATTGTTTCTGCAGGTATAGAGGAATTTAATCATTTATTTGAAATAGTTGATGAAAAAACTACTCATATTCCTGATTTGACAATGTAACAATTTTCTCACTTTTCTTAGGTCCTAAACCTTCTATTTCTGAAAGCTCTTCTTGGGTAGCATTGGTTACATTTTTTATTGATCCAAATGCTTCCAATATCCGTGAAGCTAAGGTTCGATTTATGCCAGGGTAAGAACTAATCACTTGTATAAGATTTTCATTTGGGTTAGAAAGTTTGATTGTTTTTCGAATGAATGCTTTCCTTTTCTTAGTTTTTTGTTCCCGAAATGCTAATCGTTTGAGTATTGCTGCACTTTCCTCTGAATTTTGTGTTTGGATAATTGAAACACCAAAATCAATCATGAAAGAAGCCAGTGCACCAGCAATAGCTTCAGGATGGATTCCCCCAGATGGAAATCCTTCTATCAAAAGTATTGGTATTTGATAAGCATTGGTTATATGCCCTAGTTGCTCAAATAATCTCCCATCAATTATAGATGATAATAAATCTTCACCCTTTTTATATTCTACAGCAACTCGATCACTGAGAATATAATCACCGCTATCTAATTGTCTAAAATCTAAATCAATGCCTTCTTTTTTCAAATAAAATAAGATCTTGCTATTTTTCTCTCGTGTATCGACAATGATTTTTACATCCTCATTTTTATCTACACTATCACCATTATCCTCTTCCATCATTTCTGGTTCATTATCATTCTCCTCTTTTGACCATTTTTCTTTATCAGCTAATGCTAATTTAAATGAAGATAATTTGTCATTTGAACTTTCATTTTCTAATCCCAACTCTTCTTCCTCATCCTCATGAATTGGAGCAAATGCTCTTGTATCCTTTTCAGGTTCTTTTTCTAATTCCTTTTGCAACCATTTTACATCTCCTAATAGATGATTCATATTTCTCTCTCGAGCATTAGATACAAAATGAGCTGTGGTATCAATTGTGTGATGGGTTGTTAATATAATGACACTTCCCTCTTTCTTCCTGCCAGTTCTTCCTGATCTTTGTATTTTTCTAATTGCTGATGGTGTTCCATCATAGAATATCACTAGATTGCACTCTTCAACATCAAGCCCTTCTTCTAAAACACTTGTTGACACTAAAATTGGAAAAACATCATTTCTAAAGGACTCTAAAATTTCCAATTGTTTTTTCTGTGTTAATCCACTTTTTCCTTTACCTTGCCCAACAAAAGGTCGAGCATCAAAACCTCTTCTTTGTAATTCTTTACTAATAGCAAAACAAGTAGCTCTTAGATTACAAAAAATAAGTACTCTTGAGCTAATTAGATCTACTTTATCTAAAATATCAAGCAGATAAAGCAATTTAGGATGTATGACACCTTGTTTTTTTAATAAGGTGATTTTCTCAACCATATCTTGAAATTCTTTGAGTTTAAACAACCCTCTAATACTTTTACTATTCTTCTCTTTCCAACTTGTAATTAATGTTGAGGAACTGGGAATCCCTTGACTTTCTAATGTTTCACGTAAAATCAAAATGTAGATTAAACGATTACAGGCCATTATCTCGAGGTAATTAACACGAAAATTTCTTGATAGATTACTCTTAATCTGTAATAATTCACCTTTATAGAGAAAAGCAAAATTTTTGTCAGTTAATCCTTTATTACGCAGGAATGATAATTCACGATCACCAAGCTTATCTATGGTATTTAATATCTCTTCAAATTCCAATGGTAGTGGAACTTCTAATCGCTCAAATTCAACTTCGTGAATATATTTTCTAACTTCAGGGTCTGATCTGGACCTATTTTCAACAACCTCAATGTAGAGATTCCGGCATATTTCTAAGATTTCCTCTTTTTTAGTGCCAGGGGAAGCTGTTAATGCAATTAAGCGAGCATCGGGGTTTCTATCATGAATAATCTCTGCGATAGGAACATAATCATAATCACCTCTTGCACGGTGCGCTTCATCAAAATAAACAAGTTCACATTTTGCTGGATCTATCGTATTATGGATAATGTCATTCCTTATTGTTTGGGGTGTGGCAATTATTATCAATGCATTATCAACCATTTCTTTACGTTTAGAAGGTTGAATTGCCCCTGATAGTTCAATGATTTTGTTTTGTGGTAATTTCAAGAAATGTTGAAATGATTTCATATGCTGATTTATCAATGGTTTTGTTGGAGCCATTACCAAGATATATTTTCCTGATTCCTGGGTACCATTTTTTTGTAACAAATATGCAATATGCAAAATTGAGATAATAGTTTTACCAGTTCCAGTAGGTAGAACCACTAAGGTATTTTTGCTTATACAAGTGTTCAAAATTGTTTGTTGAAATAACCTTGGTTCAATACCATTTTTCAAATACGGGTGATTGATAAGTTCAGCAGTAGTCAAGAGATCATCTCATATAGCATTACTTCAAAAATATATGAGAAATAATGTATTAAAACAGCTAAACTATTCGATTCAAGCTTCCCTTGATTAATTTAGCTGCTTAAAAAGAAATTTCTCTGAAACTTATATGAGGCTAGATTAGTTGTTAGACCAAGAATCCCCTTCATCAGAACCAAAATTAGATTTCACAACAGAATATGAGGTTTATCAAAATAAAAATTCAAAAATGCATGAATCAATATTAGTACAACATCACCTTTCTAACAACAGTTTTTCAGTTCATATTTATGCCTTTATATTAGAAGATGTTTTTAATAATAAACATAGTAATGGGGCAATTATCGATCTTCGTAAAGGTGTTCCTAAAGATATTAGTAATCCATTAAAAGTAATTGGTACTATCAAAAGAGGAAGTCTATCCTTTATCAGATATTTTCTTAAAAATCCCGATGAGAAAAAATATCAAGAAAAAATGAAAGAAAAATATCAAGGTAAAAAACCACCTCAAAAGAAGAGATATTTCCCACCAACAATACTATTGATAGCTCATTTCTGTGATAATTATCTTTATCCTGATGATATAACAAAAGATGAACTAAAAGAATACATAAAAAATGCATTATTAAATTTTGATGATTTAATTCAAGATGATATTCATTTTAATTTCAAAGCCCTCGGTAAACCACTTTATTTGAGAGGAGAAAATAGTTTAATTCATTTCCATCAAACACGAGATTTACCATTGATACTTGTAGAAAAATTACAAGATGAAAAACTTCTCCAAACAGCTACTCAACAAAAGCATTTCTCAATGTTAGTACCTGTAGTTAAAGGAATGAGAAAGGACATTCAAGAACAAGAACCTATATTGAAGAAAATTGCTGATCCACAAGCTATATCCCATATATTTACTGTAAAAGATGAAATCTTACCTTTTCCTGAAAGTCGTTTTCCAATAGTGGTTGTTGGTGAGGAGGAAACAAGGCGGAATATAATACTAAATATTTTAGGAAATGCTAATGCTCGTTTTCTAATACTTGATCCAAAAGAAAATTATGGGAAATTAACAACCATTGATCCCAGGATTAGGGGTTACATTTTGGGAGAAAATTATTATCTAAATATCATTAGCACTGAAGGTGAGAGGATAAGAGAGCAAATCTATTCATATTGGTTTGCCAGAATTATCGCAAATACTACTGGTCTACGTTCAGAAATAACAAAGACGTTAGAGACTTATCTCTTAGGTGCATATAGAGATCCCAACAATCAAACAAAATCAGAATTTCAATTTAGGGATTTTGCTAATCAAGAATTAACTTCTGAGATAGCAAAGATGGGTCGAAACGAATCTAGTATTGTTTCCAATGTTTTATACCCATTAGGAACATATGATGAAATCTCAGTACTTACTCGAATAGGTCGTTCCTTCTCATTTGATACTTTATTTGACACAAAAGGTGCGATAATACAATTCTCGAAAAAAGATGATCAATTGACAAAGATTGCTTATCTTTTTACAATTCTGAAATTACGAAGTATAACAAATGAAGACCCTAAGATTATCGTTCTAGAAAATTTAGATGATTATATAGGTTCAGACTCAACTAATTGGCAAAATCAAAATGATTTAACCGATTTGATTCTAGGTCTCGCTGAAGATTACCACTTAATAATTAGTGCAAGATCACCTTCTAAAATAACAGAGCTATTCAAAAATACTCAAACAAAATTCATTAATAGACTACTAGTGATGGCAGATAAGTATCTTTTAATGAATGAATTTAATTTTACTAAAAAAGATTCAATAAATCTCAATAAATTGTCTGAAAAGGAATTCTATATTCTATTGTCCGAATTAACTTCCCCAAATATCATAAAAGTTGATTCACAACCAAATACAAAAATGAAATTAAAAATTGATAAATTAGAAAAAGAAAGTAACTTCAGGATTTTGAATTCAAAAGAGCATTTGCGAACTGAAGGAATCCCACCAGAAATCCGCAGAACAATTTTTGAAATAATAAAGATCTTACGGGAAAAACCACGGAAAATGATTCCCGAAGAAGGCCTTGAAGCATTAATACCAGATAGTTCTGAAGCTGATGTCTTACGTGCTAAAGAAATTGCTCGAGAAGAATCATTCATAAAAATAATTGAAAATGCTCCTAGCGATACAAATGAAAGTATAAGTCTATTAAAACTAACTGAACGTGGTGAGGAATACTATAAGAGTTATTTAGACTTAAAGAAGAAAATTCCATTAATCTCATTCAAAACTTTAGTAGCTGAAAAGAACTTTGAAAAGGATATTTTTAGTAAATTGGCGAAGATTGAGGATTATTTCTCAATTGGAGATAATAGTTCAGCTGTTGATTTAATGGTTGATATTACTGTTAATTTGCTTGGAGCGTTACCTGAAAAGGATCGTTTTGTTAAAGGGAAAAATGCTGCTTTGTTGCTAGATCATTGGTCTTATCTTTCATCCTTAAAAGATGCTGGTGATTTAAGTAGAGCAAAAAGATTGTATCAAGAATTTTCACAAGCTATAGCAAACTCACTAAAAATGGTTAAGCATACAACATTAAAAAAAGAGGAACAATGGAAAGATGAACGAGAGGATTTGAAAAAAACTTATGATGATGAAGAGGATGGAGACCAATCAAAGAAAAAAGTAAAAATTACACGGAAAAGCGAAATTGAAACGAAAGAACCGAAAAATTTGACTACGAAAATTGATCCTTGGGAAAAACAAATCGAAGTTATGGAAGATAATGGTCTAGAAGAGGATTCAGAATTGGAAGAGCAAGACTTGCATGCCAATAATGGTAGCTTATTTGTTGCTGCTTCGAAAGATTTGAAATCAGCAGGCTTACCTCATATAGATTCTAGTGGTGTGCCATATAACCCTAAAAAAGGTCGTATTTTTGATGATGGTTTCTTTGATAAGCTTGAAGATCCAATATCAGAGAAAGAACTTGAATTGCCAGACAAGGATCCATTTTCTCCAAAAACAAACTCCAAAGACTTAAATAAAAATAAAGCCAATAAACAGAAAGTTAAACTTGATAAGATCAAGAAAAAACTAATGATAGAAATAGCTAAGCATATGGAAATAACAGAAATTGATGATGAAGATTTCATCTGGCATTGCTTAGTTACTAGATTTAATGGTAAAATGGATGATGGGTATACCATCTCAGATATAGTTTCTACTTTAAAAACATTATACACCGAAGTAAAAGATGGTGGGATATTAGACAATTCAATATTAGAAGAATTAGAATCTAAAATTATCAAGAAGAATCTCTTATCAGAGAAATTAATGAGTGATTTAAGGCAGTATATACATGACGTTTAGATTTACTCTTTAGCATTTTTTCTATTGATTAAACTAATAACTGCCTTTGCTCGAGATATTGGTATTTCGTAATTTTGTGGAGGTAAAATAGTAAACAACGTTCCGTTAGCAGAAATTTTGATAACACCAATGCCTTTTGCTTCAGCATATTCAAGTTGCTCATTATCTGTTGGAGTTGTAATTTCATAGGGGCAAGCTAAGAATACTCTATGAGCAAATTCACGATAGAGAGTTGGATGAGTTAACCATAAACCATTTTCAACTTCAATAAAAATTATATCCCCATTTTTATGTGCTGCAACATCAATACGTACTTTAGAAACACTCTTCTCAGTTAATTTTTCAATGGAAAAATGAGAATTATCTAAAACTAATTCTGTAGTAGCTTGGTATCCTAAATCAAATAATTTCTTAACTAGTATTATAGCCATTTCTTTTTCTGATAGAATATCAGTAGGGATTTCATCTTCTATTTTAAAATTCAAAAATACATCACGAATTGTTGCTCTCTAAGTACATAATGGTTTTTTTTCCATATAAAGTAACAAAGATTTCTTTTCATTTAGCTCTTTTTAAAAGAAATAAACACGATATATGTGAGATTACATCAGTTTGAATAATTAAACAACTAACCAAAGTTGACAACTATGATTGAACCAATAAACAAAATTATTACAATTGTTGCAGAAAGAGTAACACTCGATACATTTGCTGAATGGTTAAAAACCATCTTGAAATACACTGGAATGAGTATTGGTTCAATTTTCTTGTTTATTTTTGTATTCTGGTTGGTTATGAATTTACTAATTGTAATATTAGTGGAAATTATTCCTTTTCTAAAAGGTATTGTAGCAATATTAGAATTCATAATGTTACCTGGATCATTAATGCATATGGTTTGGCATGTGTATGCATTGAAAAAACTAAATTACCCAACTGAACAAGTGATTAACTTTGGTTGGGGGTGGAGTAGAGTAGGTATAAGAGTGCTTAGACCACTAAAAACTCTAAGAGAAGGAATTATCTTCTTTTGGGCTCCATTAATGAATATTCCAGTTATAATTGGTTGGATAATTCCAGGTGCAATATTATTCCAGTGGTTAGACACTCTCATTGATAATACTGTTTTTTATTGGATATGGTTATATGTTTTAGTCTCGCTCATAACCTTTGGTTTGCCTGATTTAGCTGATTTAGTAAATCCATTACAAATTTCTATTGTTAAAACACCAGAATTTTATTTATTTGTAGTTTTTTATGTAGTAATTGCTCCTATAACATTAGTTTTATGGGGATGGGGTATTACTGTTATATTCTCATTATTATATACTATTACATCAATTTACGCTATTGAAAAAATATCTAAAGAAGAAACAAAACGACTGGCTCTGAGATTTGATAAAGTTTTTTACAAAACAGAAACTCCTGTAAATTTCACAGCTCAACCTCCACCAGTTTATATCATACCAAATGAATCTGATGAAGAAAATGAAATGTAAAGAGAATTTATTCATTTGAATCAGTCATTAGTTGTGTATATTCATATAGGCTAATAAGATCCTTTTGTAGACGTCTAAGAACAATGATTGGTGTAATGCGGTTATTGGTAAGGTCTTTTTCAAAAGCGATGATGAGCATTTCTAATTGTTTTAACACATAATTGCGATATTGAGGGGTAACCTCAAGTTGAGTATTACCAGCAATTAGGTGTATAGTGCCAGTGTAAGTCTTATCACAAATTAATTTTGTAACTTCCCAAAATATCTCTTCGGTGATATCAACACCTTCATCTTTGATACGTGTGAGAATAGCTTCTATTAACGGTTTTGTATTCACTAATTTGTGAATTTCCTTTAAGATTTTTGGATCTTCGGGGATAGATTTTGTAGTACGATAATTAGTTAATTGGGCATACTTTGGATAAATGGGATGTTGTGTAGGTATTGGGTCAATTCTAGTTTTTATTGAAGAGCTAAAAAATTCGCCATCGTAAGAAATATCGATTAAATGAATTGCTCCGTTTAAATGTAATAAATTACGTTTGAGAAACATATTGACAGGGAAATAAAGCTCATTATCACTCCAAATCTGAACTGAAATATCCTTTCCAAATGGATCAGTAAGAACTAATCTCAAATAGGGTTTCTTATTTTTAGCTATTAAATCAACAGCGTCTTTTAATGTAGCAAATATACTTACATTACCGGGTTCTGTAAGCTCACTAAAAAATAAAATTGGTTCCTCATTACTCATCAAATAAATGCACTCTCAATATAATTCTATATTTCAAATATTTATCATCGTTTTTAGGAATTGTGCAATTAACAATGCTATTGATGGTGATTTTTATTGGGAGTTTTATTTTCTATTATTTTTTCCACCACAAAAAGTTCTAAGAGCACCCATAAGATTTAAATATCAATACAAATCAGCAAAAACATAGATTGTAATTACTAAAACTTGGTGAGAAAAAGATGTCTCAACAAAATATTCCCATTATACTACTTAAAGAAGGCACTCAAAGAACAAGAGGGAAAGAAGCACAAAAGAACAATATGCGTGCAGCTATGGCCATAGCTGAAGCAGTTCGCTCAACCCTTGGACCTAAAGGAAGTGACAAAATGCTTGTCGATTCCTTAGGTGATGTTGTTATTACAAACGACGGTGCTACTATATTAGATGAAATTGATGTCGAACATCCAGCTGCAAAATTAATGACTCAAGTAGCAAAGACACAAGATGATCAAGTTGGCGATGGCACAACTTCAGCTGTTGTTCTTGCAGGAGCATTATTGAAACATGCAGATAGTTTAATAGAACTTGGCATTCACCCTTCCATTATTATTTCTGGTTATAAAAGAGCAGCTGATAAAGCAACCGAGCTATTAAATACAATTGCTTTTGATGTTGACCCAACTGATAAGAAAACTTTGGAAAAAGTTGCTGCTACTGCTTTAAACAGTAAAGTTGTGTCAAATGCAAAGGATTTAATGGCAAAAATTAGCATCGATGCTGTAAGTCAGGTTGCTGAAGAACGCAATGGCAAAATGATAGCTAATTTAGATTGGATTAAAATTGTTCAGAAAGCAGGCAAATCTCTTGCTGCTACAGAATTAATTAAAGGTATTTTATTAGATAAAGAAGTTGTTCATCCTGGTATGCCTAAGAAAATATCCAATGCTAAAATTGCATTAATTGATGATAATATTGAAATTCAAAAGACTGAATTCAGTGCTGAAATCAAGATTGAGGAAACCCATCAAATGCAAGCTTTTCTTAACCGTGAACAATCAATGATTGAGGAAATGGTCGAACAAATCAAGAAATCAGGTGCAAATGTGGTTGTTTGTCAAAAAGGCATTGATGATTTAGCTCAACATTTCTTTGCTAAAGATGGTATCTTAGCAGTACGTAGAGTCAAGAAATCTGACATGGAAAAATTAGCTAGAGCAACCGCAGGTAAAATCGTTTCAACCATTGATGATCTCAATAAAGATGATCTTGGTATTGCTGGTAAAGTTGAACAAATCAAAATCGGCGACGATGATAATGTTCTAGTTTCAGAATGCAAAAATCCACGCTCAGTAACAATTTTAGTTAGAGGAGCAAGTAAATATGTTACAGATGAAGCTGAAAGAGCCTTAAAAGATTCATTAAGTGTTGTAAGAAATGCAATCGAAGATGGCAAAATAGTTGCTGGTGGTGGTGCTTCAGAAATCGAAATTTCAATGAGATTACGAGAATTAGCTGAAAGTATCGGTGGTCGTGAGCAATTAGCTATAGAACGATTTGCAGATGCTTTAGAAATCATACCAAAAACATTAGCTGAAAACGCTGGTCTCGATGCTATCGATATAGTCACTGAAATTCGAGCTAAACATACTTCTAAAGAAGGTATAAACTTTGGTTTAGATCTTTTCAAAAGCAAAGTTAGTGACTTATCAAAAGCAGGCATCATTGAACCATTGCGAGTTAAATCACAAGCTCTAAAATCAGCCTCTGAAGCTGCAGAATTGATTTTAAGAATAGATGATGTGATTGCGGCTAAAGCAAGACCTGGCGGAATGCCTGGTGGTATGCCTGGAATGCCCGGTGGAATGCCTGGCGGTATGCCTCCTATGTAATGAAATAAAACAAAAAATAATAGAGACTTATAGTCTCTTCTATCTCTTTTTTTCTTCAATAGTTATTAGAATAATATTAAATTGAACTGATAGCATCCAATTCTTTTCGTAAATCTTCAATGTCTTTTTCAGTTAGGTCAACTTCTTCCGCTTCACCGAAATCGCTTTGAGAAACTTTAACTGTTTTTGACTTAATTTGTTTTTCTCTTTGTTGTAACAATCGTTTACCTTGTGATTGAAGATCCGATCTAACAGTTTCAAAGAAGGTCATAAATTGGGTGAGATCTTTTGGTGGGATAATCCAGAAATTATCAGGTTTAAAGCTAAATGATTCATCTCCCAAACCAAAAACGCTCGAACGTAATTTGATAAGGTTAGAATACTCTCCCAAGAATGGTACAATGCATATATTACCATCAGCAGTTACTGGTAACCAATCAATAGAATTCCTAGATCTAACTGAAGATACAATTTTCTTAAGTTTGTTGGCTTTTTCACCACCACAGTTTTGAAAAACCCAGAGAGCACAAACCATATCGGCTTCTTTTGGTGAACCTTTGCTACTATATGTGGGGATTTTAATATTCTCTATGGAATATTCTATACTTCCAGATTTATCACTTTCCGGACTCATTTGAATCAAGAAATGAATATCACTTCTAGTATTTTATGTTTTCTCAAGGAGCACATTCATCTATATAAATAAAAACACCTAAAATGCAGTTCACCTCTGCTAACAACATTTAATTAAAAAATCGTCATAAATCATACTGTGAAATTAATGACTCAAAATGAACTTATGCCAGGCTCTGAGGATTTTTTCTTTAAAAAGGGAAAGGTTGGTTGTTTATTATGTCATGGCTTCACTGGAACACCAGCTGAACTTAGGGAGCTAGGTGAATTTTTAGCTGAAAAGGGGATTACAGTTAAAGGGCCAAGACTATCTGGTCATTGTACCAATGTTAAAGATATGATAAAAACACGAGCATCAGATTGGTATGCAGATTATATTAAAGCCTACAATGATTTAGCTGAGTATTGTGACGAAATATTTGTCGGAGGTTTATCACTTGGTGGAGTTTTAACCCTTAAATTTGCAGCTGGGCATAATGTAGCTGGGATAATTTCATTAGCTACTCCTATTAAAACACCTTTTTTTGAGAGCCTTATTTTACCAATTGGAGCTTTATTATTAAAAAATAGAGCTATCAAGAAAAGTAAAGAAGATTTAGCATTACAGGAGAAAATGAATAATATCAGTTATGATAAGAATCCAATTGCTCCAGCTAATTCACTTTTTAAATTAGTTCGTTCAGTAAGAAAGAAATTATTTGAAATCAAAGAACCAATCCTAATCATACAAGGACTGCAAGATGTCAAATGGATCATTAAATCATCAAAAATCATACAAAAAGCAGTATCTTCAGAAATAATGGAAGTGTTATATCTGAAAAATTCACCTCATTGCTTAACCTTAGGTCCTGATAAGGATAAAGTTCATATTGAAGTATATAATTTCATTAAAAGTAATTCAAAGAAAATTTGATTTTACTTTTTTTTGTGGGATGTGAAATGAAGGAATTAAAATCTAGCTGGAGCGATTTACAAAGCGCTGATGAAATAGATGTAGGGCGTTATTTTGAATATGATGATGATGCTAAGAAGAATTTCAAAAATTGGCTTTCATTTTTAGATAGTGATGATTGTAAAGTTTTAGAGGTGGGTTCAGGAACTGGTTTTTTCACTAATATTTTGTTAAATCTGTTTCCTAAAATTAAACTAACATGTTTAGAACCTGATGCTTCTTTTGTTCAAATATTAAAGAATAGATTTAGCGATAGAATAGAAATCATCGTTAATACTATTGAGGATCACACTATTCAAAAGGATAATTTCGATGTAGCAATTAGCCATATTGTTATACATAATTTATCAGATCCTATCTTAGCTATAAAGCAGATAGCTAAGACGATAAAATCAAAAGGTTATTTGGTTGCGATAGAACCACTACCAGCAAGTAGGCATTATTATTCTTCAAAAGAAGTTGAACAAGCAAATGATTTTCTTGACAAAGCTAAAATACACAAATGCATCGCTTGGAGTAATAAATATGGGCTAGAAACGGTGGGTAATCCTTGGCAATACTGCTATCCTCAATTTTTTGAAGAAGCTAAATTAATTGATATTCAATCTCATGGTTGGACTTCAGTATTTACATTATCAGATAATAGATTCGATTTCGATGATAAGAAAAAGTGGTTAGAAAAGAGAATGAAATTACTTGAGAATGCTCGAGAAGAAACCACAATGATATTATTACAAGCAGGAGAACAAAAGAAGGATATCGATAACGCCTATAAAGTGTTGTTTGATTACCACAAGAAGCTATTGAAAGCTACTAAAGCAGAATTAACTCATATACATGAACAAGAAATCAATCACAGAATAATTACTATTGGGAGAAAACCTTGAGCTAGAGCTGAAACATATTTAGATTGGTATTTAAATCATAAATATTTAAATTAGCTTTTGACAAATAATCCTAAAGGAGATTTATTTTACATGAAGAGAATTCTGGGAGGAAATTATTATTAGCACAAATAATTGTCCTACAAATCAATATAAAAATGGTAAAGTTGGTCCTGTAAGTGAACATATTGTTGATAAACTAATTAGTGGGAGTCAATTTGATTTAAGTTTAGCAGTTCAAAGAAAAAATCACTCAAGAAATAGTATTCTACTAATATTACTTGCTGGATTAATTGGTGCTGGTCTTGGAGCAGTATTTTCTGTTATTTTAAGATACACTAATATCACTAATGAGTACGCTATTTTTGGTATTGGCACAGGACTAGGTGCAGTATATGGTCTAATCCTTGGAGGATTTCTAGTTCTTGCTTTAAAGTCAAATATCGTTGAAGATTATGGAACCGGTTATGGTATTGGTATTGGATCAAATATTTTCATTGGTGCAATAACTGGAATAATTTTTGGAATATGTTTAGGCCCCCTGGCAGGATATATTCTCGAGGTTTCCGGTTTTGTATTTGAAGGAACAGATTTTTCATTAGTAATCTTTGGGTTATTAGCTTGGATGGTCTTAGGATTAAATATTGGTGTATTAATTGGAATAATAGCCAGTTATGGTATAACAGGTATTATAGGAGGAGGAATTTTATCAGGAATTATTGTAGGCACAATTGGTTCATTAGCTATATTTGGCCCCACTGTTGCATTAGCAATTGGTGCTTTTGCAGGTGGTGTAGTTGGTCTTTTTATTAGCGCATTAATGAAAGTCAGTATAAGATCCAGTATGGGAGAAGAATTAGAATATACTTTCACTAACATCTTCAAATGTAGAGAAGGTAGAGACTATGAAAATGAAGCTGATTATTGGAGAAGAAGATATTACAGGACAACTTTTTGGTTGTGCTGTTATGATTCGGATGATGATTGTGATAATAATAATAGTGATAACAATTGCGGAAAAGTTATAGGAGCAATATTATTACCAATAGCCATTGTTGTTGTTTCCGTAATATCAATAATCCTCATAGTAATGTTATCCTTGAAGATGAGTAATGCATTTGGTAAAGCAGTGAAAAGAGGTGTTTTTACTGCTATGAGTGCGAGCCTTTCTATAATGATGATAATAGGAGCTAATACAGGTTTAACTGCTTCATTTCATTCTTTAGAAATCTATTATGTCATTGCAATTGGTGTAGGATTAGGTATTATCTTTAGCATTTTACTTATTGTCTCACAAACATTATCAATTAAACAAAGTAAATTATCCATTTCATCAAATCTTATTGTTTGGAAGGATCGAAATACTAGAGGTCAGATTATCTTACAAAATGTTGAAAGTTATGAATTCAAGATTGATGAATCTGAAAAAGAATTTACAGGTGATATCTTGGAATATGCTGTTTTCTATCTTAGAGATGGCACTTCAAAGAAAATCATTATTAATTGTTGGAAAATTGATGATGATACACCAATTTATCCAAATGATGTTAAAGCGATAATAGCTCATTATCTACAACCAATAATTGAAAATCGAAGGCAAAAGATTGTGGCGGAATCTGCTATTATAACCAGAGATCAACCAACAGAACCAGCCATAAGAAAAGTGGGAAGTTACACCATAGATGATATTGATGTCATTAGAAACCTAATTGGTGATGATAAAAAAGTAAGTGTTCAATGGTTAAGTACAGTTACACAATTACCTCCTGAAAACATTGAGGAGATTGTTATCAGCGAATTAGATAAGGAAATTCAAGATGGTTTCGTTATCGACAAAACATCTAGAAGTTTAACATCAATCACAATAAATGATAGAGATATCGAAAAAGTTCGAAGTTTAATAGGCGATAGAAAGAAAATGAGTGTTAAATGGATAAGTACAGTCACAAATCTTCCAGTTTATGTTGTTGAAGAAATCGCTGTCAAATATCTTGAGCGGAAAGTACATAATGGTTTTGTAATTTCTTAACAAAACCAATTTTTCTTCTTTTTTCCTATTTTATCGAAGAAACCTTTATATTCTTCAAGTAAGACCTCTTACTGATATATCATGTGGGTACTTGAATCCATAACTGATTTTGGGAAGATAAGTTCAGTACAAGTGGCGATTTTGCTTGAATTTGCAAGAGCAAAAGATGAAGTTTTGAAAATAACTGATATAATAGAGAAATTAGAAGAATCGTTTAAAGATTTGTGGGAACCAAAAAAAGGAACAATTTATCCAGCAATCCATAACTTAAGCGTAAGAGGGTTTCTAAAAGTCCATGCGGTTAAACCATATGGCTATTCCATAAATGAGAAAGGCCTAGAATTAATTGAAGCAGTTATTAAAAACATCAATCTCCAACTAAAAGCAAATTTTCAATTTTATCTATATGCTATCAGGGATTCGAAAGAGATCAATCCTGAATTAATTAAAAAAACGATTGAAGAAGCGCTAAAAATCATAAATGACTATACTAAAGAAATAAAAGCTGTATAATAAAAGAGCCGCTGGGGGGATTCGAACCCCCGATCTATTGATTACGAATCAATCGCCTTAACCAGGCTTGGCCACAACGGCATTATTTTTTAGTAAAAACTCTTAGAATTGGATTAATATTTTTTGCTATCTGCTATAATATTTTCTCTTATAAAGAAATTTTTCATCCTCGAAGCTTTTAAGTACTAGTTTAACAAAGAAACATACTACCAAGGAAAAACTTTTTTCGTACGTTAATTAGTAAAAGGTGTAAACTGTAACAATGAATCTCATTTCAGTAAAAATACCCGAGTCATCGCTTGAAGGTTTAGATGATTTAGTCCGATTAGGTGTCTATCCGAGCAGGTCTGAAGCAATTAGAGTAGCAATTAGGGATCTCTTACGTAAAGAGTTATGGGATAATAAAAAACGAAATCCATAACTTATTATGTCTAATCAAGAAATTATTATACAGTAAGAAATCATAAAATTCAGATGTTAGAAGGGAATCATTTAATGGTCGTATATTCAGTTGAAATTGATATTGAAACCGAAGAAGAAAATCAAATTTTTGATATTACATTGAATGTCAGAAATGCGATCAAAGAATCAGGCATTATGAAAGGTTTAGTTAATGCTTTTGTACCAGGAGCCACAGGTGCTATCACTACAATGGAATACGAACCTCGATTAGTTGAAGATACTATTAATTTGTTAAATAAACTCGTTCCAAAAGGCACAGGTTACCAACATGATTATCAAGATGATAATGCACACAGCCATATACGAGCATCAATGTTATCACCTGAAATAACTGTTCCGGTAATAAATGGTGCACCTGCACTAGGAACTTGGCAGCAAATAGTTTTCATGGAATTTGATACAAGGGGTCGTGAAAGGAAGCTCATAATTACTGTGATAGGTGATAAAAAATAATTCCCTTTCACACTAATTTTTTTAGTTCTTGGTTGAGATATCATAATGAGTGTAAAAAATTTTATAGTTATACGATGTCCTAAATGTGGTAAATGGACTTATGCAAAATTACGACAGAAAACCAGATTTTGTAGCCGATGTGAAAAGAGCTTTAGAATAAATCCCTTAGAGGTAATTTATGCTGAAAATCATCAACAAGCACAATTTCTAGTCAAAATGAAAAATGAAGAAGCGATGAATAAATAAACACTTTAAGAAACCTTATATTTACGAAAAAAATCAAATCCACAAACAGACGGAAAAATATTTTAAAGAATATTTTTTTACTTGCAATAGTCCCGATTAAAAATAGTACAAATAGTGGTGTAAAAAATTGAAACCAAGGTCATGGCTAATACTAGTACTTGCGATAGGTACGATATCAATTGTCGTTGGTATATTACTTGGCATGCATGAGGTTATTATTGAGCAATTCAATATAGATCCAACATTGCTTGAAAGATTTGAAGAATTTATTCGAACATATGTAGCCGGAATGCCAGTACCACTACCTTAAGAAAAACAAAAATATAACGGAGAAAAGCAAAATGGGCACTAGAACCGAAGAATCAAAATTCAAAACCTTCAGTTTGCGTATCTTAGAAGCAATGAACTCCAGAAAAGTTCGCTTATTGCGATGGTTAGTTCAAATTGCCTCTTTCCTCTTAATTAATGGAGGACTAATTGGCGTAGGTTGGCATTTAGCAATATTACCAATCAATCAACCAGCGGGAGCACCATTCACAACAGTGCTAGGTGCATTCGATGTTTTACAACAAATGCTTGCAGGCGGTTTGTTTCCGTTCATATCTTTTGGAGTATTCTTGATTATAGGTGGATTATTAGGTAGGATGATGTGTGGATGGGTCTGCCCATTCGGATTCTTCCAAGACCTCCTACGATTAGTACCAATAAAGAAGCTAAAAATCTCTAAACCATTAAATAAAGGGCTACGAGATATTCGTGCAGTAATATTTTGGGCGATTATCCTTGTGGTCAGTTTTCTAGGATATAAAATACTAATCGATGATTTAGCTTATGTTGAAGGTTTCGCACCATTTGACAAACAACCATGGACACCATTTAACCCAGCAGCAACATTATTTGTAATGTTCTTCTATATGATCTTCTGGAAACAACATCCAGGAGGAGATGAAGATTTCGTTGCTGGTAATTGGAAATTCATGTTTTACTTCAGAATTATTATCTTACTCGCTGTCATAGTCATGAGCATTTTCATACCAAGATTCTATTGTCGATATGTTTGCCCAATTGGTTATGCCATGGGTTATACTGCCAAAATAAGTCTAGTAGGTATCGCACGGAATCCTGCTCGATGCACAAGATGTGGTTCATGTGAAGACATGTGTGAAAAATCTGCTATGCAAGTACCAATCCTAGATTACTCATATGAACGTGTTAGAGATAGCAATTGTACAAACTGTGGTTCATGTTTAGATGCATGTCCACATGGTGCTATTTATTTCAAATTTAAAGGATGATCCTTATAGGATTCTCCTCTATTTCTTTCTTTCAAAGATAAAAGATATTAGTTGAAGCTAGTTTGTATTTATGAGAAAAATGAATTCTGATATTGATTCTGCAGCTGATTTAATTTTACAATTGAAGAAAGAAAAGAACTACTTAGCCTATGTGTTAACAGGTGCTGGTATTTCTCGAGCGTCAAATATCCCAACCTTTCGAGGGGAAGATGGTTTGTGGGAGAAATATAATTTTAATGAAGTAGCTACAGCTGAAGCCTGGGCTAAAAATCCAATAAAGATCTGGACTTTTTACGCAGAAGGTGTAGGGGTAATATTAAATGCTAAACCTAATCCAGCACATATTGCTTTAGCAAAAATGGAAAAAGAAGGATTCATAGACTATATTATAACACAAAATGCTGATTCCTTACATCAAAAAGCAGGATCAAAAAGAGTTCTAGAAATACATGGTAATATTACAAGAGTAAAGTGTGTGAAATGCGGTAAAATTGAACAATTTACTGAAATACCAAACGAAATCCCTCCATTATGTTGTTGTGGTGGGATGTTAAGGCCTGATGTAATTTTATATAATGAAATATTACCGGCAGATTTGATTAAAAGATCCTATCAAATTGCTAAAAAAGCAACTCTAGTATTGGTGGTAGGAACTAGTGCTGAAGTATATCCTGCTGCTGGACTACCATTCCTATCAAAAGAACATGGAGCTAAAGTAATCACATTTAATAAAGAGCAAACTGAACATTCAGACATTGCTGATGTTTTTATTAAAGGAAAATGTGAGGAAAGTTTACCCACATTAATTCAAAAATTAGCAATCTAAAGGGAATATCCCTTTAAAACATAATTATAAATAGTATTTACAATAGGAAAATTTACATTATAGAAAGAAATCAAAGTCAAATGGTAATTTTGGAGTATAACGAACAATGAAAATTCATCTAACAGTAACACTAGTTGGTCCTTACATATTAGATAATGATGGTAATATAATTGGGGTTAAGAATTTTAAAATAAATTCAGCTGAAATTGCGAAAAGAATGGCTGATTTACAATTAGGTAAAATTCCATCCGAATTAGAACTTATTTTGAAGGATCACAAAAATGACGACATTTTTGTTCAAAACATCCCACTATATCGTGCATTGTCATCAAGTGGTTTTAATGTTATTAATGAATATCAAGATTCAATTATAGATCGCTTCCATAAAGAATTACCAAATCAAGTTATGAATATGGGTTTGTTTAAAACACAAAAGGATTATTTTGATTTCTTGAGAAATACTGCAATAATGATAACTCGAGAGAAAGTTAAATTGGCTGCAGAGAAAAGGGATAGATTAATTGTTCATGCCATTGAAACAATTGATGATATTGATAAAACCTTGAATCTTTTTTCAGGAAGATTGCGTGAATTCTATGGTATGCATTTTCCTGAATTAGTTGATGCTATTGACAATCATAATACATTAGCTATTATCATAAGTGAAACTGGAAAACGAGAGAATATTGATAAGAAAATATTAGTTGATGAGTTGAATCTTCCAGAGGATAAAGCACAACAAATTCTTGAAGCACGAGAAAATTCAATGGGATCCACCCTACTAGAACAAGATATGATAATTATTCAAGATCAAGCTAAAATTATTGTTGATTTATATAAACGACGCCAATCACTAGAAAAGTGGATGGATGAAGCGATGCGGGCAGTAGCACCAAATCTCTGTGGTGTTGTTAGTCCATTGCTAGGCGCGCGATTAATTTCCTTAGCTGGAAGTTTGAAAGATTTGGCTTTATGTGCATCAAGCAAAATACAAATTCTTGGAGCTGAAAAAGCACTTTATCGTACGATTAAAACTGGTGCACCTCCACCAAAACATGGTGTGATATTTCAAGATTCCAGATTAAATCAAGCAAAATGGTGGCAAAGAGGAAAAATTGCTCGAGTAATGTCAGGTAGATTATCTATTGCTGCTAGAATGGATTATTTTGAAGCTGAAGATAAATCCCAAGACTTAGATAAAGAACTTACAGCTAAAATTGAAGAGATTAAAACAAAATATCCAGACCCACCGGAAAAACCACCAAAACCTATACCAAGAGCTGCGCCAAGTAAACGTCAAGACTCATATAAAAAACCACAGAGAAGTAATTACGGGAAGAAAAAATCTGATGGTTCTAAGAAGAAAAACTAAAAAGCAAAACAGAGGATGAATGAAAATGTCATTAAAAAATTTCAAGTCTTTCAAGAGTGTATATAATATCTTCTTACAAGATGGCTCAAAACGAATTGCTACACAAAATCTCACTTCAGGATTGAAAGTGTATGATGAGGAACTAATAACCATCAAAAATATTGAATATCGTTTTTGGGATCCCACTCGTTCAAAATTGGCTGCAGCATTAGTTAAAGGATTAAATGAATTGCCAATAATCCCTAAGAGTTCAGTGTTATATTTAGGGGCTGCATCTGGAACAACACCAAGTCATGTGTCCGATATAATTGGTGTTAATGGAATAGTGTATTGTGTTGAATTTTCACCAAGATCAATTAGGGATTTAGTTTTTCTGAGTGAAAAAAGACCTAATATGGTTCCTATTTTGGATGATGCTCGTTATCCACAAAATTATAGTCACATTGTTAGCACTGTGGATGTTGTGTATTGTGATGTTGCCCAACCAGATCAAGCAAAAATCATCGCAACTAATGCTCTCAGATATCTCAAAAAAGATGGTTATATCATGCTTGCTATTAAAGCTAGAAGTATCAGTTCAACGAAAAATCCTTCAGTTATTTACAAACAACAAATGAATATCCTTGAAGAAGAGGGCTTTAAGATTCTAGAAGCGATCAATCTTCACCCATTAGAAAAAGACCATGCGATGATATTAGGAAAATTAGAGTAATAGGTAAATATCACCAACAAAAGAACTAATAAGTTAAAAAGTGTCATTAAATATTATTCTATAATAAATTCATAACCCATAGAAAATCCCTGGAGCCAATTAAATTGAAGGTTCGAAAACCATTAATGAAAAAACTTTTCAGAAATAGAAAAGGAGTATCTCATGTACTAGCTGCGATTATAATGATAATTTTATTTACAACCGCAATTGGTGTAGTATGGGGATGGTTATTCCCAGCTTATCAACGTTTTCAAACCTCAAATACAATTAATAGTGTAACAACTTATTTTCTTCGAGTAGATGCTGAAGTTTATAATTTACTCTCTGAAGGACCAGGTTCAACTAAAGTAGTAAATTTTGATCCACATTATGGTACTTTCTGGCACGATGACGGCAAAAATGTCACACTAGTTTTCCATGATGCTAATGGTACATTTAATGAATCTTATTCATACAATAATCTGGGTGGAATGGAGTATATAATATCAAATCGAAAAGGAGTCCTTATAAGAATTGGTGAATATGAGTATCTAAAAGGTCCAAATGATCAACAAGTTTTCTTTGTAAATGGCTCTATTGAATCTAATGTTTATCAAGGTTTAACAAATCTCACTCTTATGAGGCCTCAGGACAATGAAATGAGAATTTATCTTGATTATAGAGTGAATGTCTATACTTGGTTTGATACAACAAATAATATTCTATCAGTTACTATCAATATGGTACAATTCTCAGAAAATGTATCAGATTTTAACTTCATCAGCTATTCACTATTAAAGATTAATTACAATCAAACAAACACCGTTTATTCAAATAGCGCTGTTGTTGATACTGATTTTTATATCGATGGATCAATATTTTCAAGTTTTAATCCATTTGAACGAGCATTAACATTCGTCAAACCTGGCACTGTAGGTAGTTATACCGTTAATATTGAAGTTATAACCTCACAAATGGTATTATTTGTATAAAATAGAAAAATTAATTATATCTTTATCATGCTAACTTTTAAATACTGATAATTGTTGCCAATTATCATCGAAGCAAAAAACTGGAGATTGAACGCGATGGTTAAGATTCCTGCAACAATGCGTACCTACTGTAAAAAATGCAAAAAACACACTGTACAAACCGTTCGTCAAGAAAAAGGTGGAAGACGTGGTAGTGGTCTTGTTATAGGTACTAGAAGGGCTGAGCGACACAAACGAGGGTCCGGAAATAAAGGTAGATATTCAAAGAAAGCTATTTCTCAATCAAAGATGGCTTCCAAGACCTCTCAAAAAATAGATTTACGCTTAACATGTGACGAATGTAAATCTACTTGGGTTAGAACTTATCCTCGTTCAAGAACAGTTGAAATTGTTAAAACCTCTTAAATAGTTTTAACTTTTTCTAATCTTTATTTCTTTTTATTCTAATATACTAGCAGTAGTTAGGTTGAATTTTGATTATAAAACCTAGTCATTTTAATTATGAATTGTATTAGTAATATTAGACGTTAAGAGAAGTGAAAGAAATGACTGGTTATTACCCTAATACAATTACTAAAATAATTAAAGATCACAAATTAAAAGATGGTGTTTTAATACAATGTTTTCCTGGGCAAGGTCTAGTTGGTCGTATTGCAGGCATGCAATTAATTGAGTATTTTAATGCTAATAAAGCTGCAAAAATTTATTCGACTTATTTCCCACAGATTGTTGTTTTTCAAGGTGATTTGGGTAAACTAATTCACGCGGAAATCTATAGCATAGAAGAAACCAAAACTCCAATCATTATTGTAACCGGTGAAAGCCAACCACAAGAAGGACCTGAGGGAATGTTCCATGTATTAAATGCCATTTTAGATTTAGCTGAGAAATGGGGTGTTAATAAAGTGATTGCTATTGGTGGTTTCACTCCTACTCAATATGAAAGTGCTGATAAAGTAACAGGCTTTGCTTATACTAACGCAGATATTGACACTTTACATAAAAATGATATCCCAATCTTTAAAGAAGGACGAGTTAGTGGTGCTGTTGGAGTGTTAACTGCTCTTGCATCTGAACGGGGTTTACAATCATTTGGTTTAATGGGTAAAGTGAAATTAATGGAAGGACCAAATGCTGCTTTTACAGTTGATCCAAATGCCGCTAAAAATGTTCTTGAAGTAGTAGCAAAGCTTCTTGACATAGAAATGGATTTAAGCAAAATGGATAAAATGATTTCTGAAATTGAAGAAACAGAAGCTAATGCTATGAAAGTTTTAGAAGAAATGAATAAAACCCGTGAAGGAAGCGATAGAAAGAACTATTACATCTAGTCTTTCCTATCAACTTCAAATTCTATTAGCTTATTTCTTTTAGAATATTATCAATTATTCCTTCAAACACTTTTTGAGTTGCAGAATCTGATACAACAATTGGTTTACCAGCATCAGCTAAAGGTACAATTTTAGGGTCTAATGGTATTGCTCCTAAGAAAGGAATATTTAATTCTACAGCTGCCTTCAAACCACCATCTTTACTAAAGATGTTTATTTCCTCACCACAATGTGGGCATTTGAATCCAGACATATTCTCAATTATTCCTAAGACTTTCATCCCTACCTTAGCAACGAAGCTAATCGATTTTTTAACATCGAGTAAAGCAACTTCTTGTGGGGTTGTCACTATGATTACTCCATCAGCTCGAGGAATCATTTGCGCAACGCTTAGTGGTTCATCACTGGTTCCTGGTGGTAAATCAATAATCAAAAAGTCTAATTCATCCCATTTAACATCACCTAGGAATTGATTGATAGCTCCCATCTTCAATGGCCCTCGCCAAATAACCGCATCGGATTTATTTTCTAATAAAAATTCCATTGAGATAACTTTCACACCTTCTGATGAAGTAATTGGTATAATTTTCTTTAATTCATTATCATATTCAGGTCTTTGATCCTCTAATCCTATCATTTTTGGAACATTCGGACCTGTAATATCAGCATCTAATATTCCAACTGAATATCCTCTCTTAGCTAAGGAAGTAGCGATATTAACTGCTACGGTGGTTTTTCCTACTCCACCTTTTCCACTAGCGACAACTAAAACATGTTTGATCCCTTTTAATGCCGCCATTATTTTAGCTTTCATAGGGTCAATTGCTGGAATACCTGTAGGGGTTTCTATTCTATCCTTTGACATAATTTTAACATCTTCTGAAAGTTAGTACAATTAAACATTTAAACATATAATTCTTTTAAAATTGCCCTTCTATTTGTTTAAGAAAAAAGAGTGAAAATTAGACTTTCTATAGTCTAATATTCTTATAGTTTTATTTTATTAACACCAAGTAATAACTTTCTCGTATTTATCCATGATAACAGAAATAGCTTCATCATAATCTATAGGTATAATACCAGGATGAATTTTATCATTGAATATACCACGAGCTTCTAAATCTTCCTTAATAGCATAGATAGTTATACCATGGTTTGCTGCTTCAGCGATAACATTTTGTCCACCTTTCCAACCTGCAAGGGTACTATCTTGAATTAATAAAATTGCTATTTCATTACCTTTCTCAATTTGCTTTTTTGACATCTCTAATAGTGTCTTTTGAGCAGCGCAAGTGTAAATGCTTTTTGATGTAATAAATAAGATTTTAGTCATTTTCCTATCACCTTTCTATAATGCAATTGTTGTATCAGCTTCTAAGAGGAGATCACTAAGTTCATCTAAAGTTATGATTTTAACTTCAAGATTAGGATCCAAATTCTCAGATTTAATTCCTCTTTGTTCTAATGAGAAATCAACTGCAAAAATTGGTATATCATAACGATGCATGGCTTCTAATGCCCCGCTGATAGAATGATGACCAATTCCTTCAGGGTTTTGATCTTTTATAAGATTAAAAACGCCATCATCAATAAACACCGCATCAGTTTCAACATCTAAAACCAATAATCCTTGAGCTACACGAATGCCTTCAAGACTATTTATCTGACCATAAGGACCTTTTCTAAAAATAACAATTACTCGTTCCATAATTTCATCTCCATTACGCTGTGAAGATAAGAATTCGATCAGATTCTTCAACGAATTCACTTAAGGCTCCAAGTCCATCAAAAGCTGCGCCTTCAATAAGCATCTCCTTTTTGTTTATACCTCGATAATCACAACAAATAGGGCAGGATACAACTGGAATACCTTTTGCTGTCAACTCTTTAAAGAGATCAGCAATATTGCGATCACGATCATCAGTAGGTTTGATAGTGTTCAAAGAATTATATACTCCATCGGTGTACAAATAAACACCAGTTACTTCATGACCTGCTTTAAGAGCTGCATGAGCCAACTTAATTACAGTATCAGAATTTTGAAAGCTGTAAGGCGTTGTCATAAGTAAAAATGCAATTTTACCCATTTTTATCATCAACCATTATAAGATTAGAATGAAATAAGTAAGTTTAAAGAAATCGGTTTAGAAAATAAACAAAAAATGGCTCTATCTTACCTTAGAAAATAAATGCTCAAATTTATTTAAAGACCTACTCATTGGGTTATTAGTCTAATTTTAATATAGGATAGATTAAAATGACAAAGAAAATGGCTATTGTTGTACATTCTGGTACACTAGATAAAGCATACCCTCCACTTATGCTAGCTTCAGCTGCTGGTGCATCTGATATGGAAGTTTATTTATTCTTCACATTCTGGGGTCTATCACTCTTAAAGAAGAATGGTTTGAATAAAGCTAAATTACCAGGCATAATGAGAATTGGTACTGGCATGATGAAAAATAAAATTAAACAAGTTGGTATAGCTTCCTTACCTGATCTATTAAAGATGGCTTTGGAAACAGAAAACATTAAATTATACGCTTGTACAGCTACAATGGAATTAATGAATGTGAAGAAAGAAGATTTAATTCCCGAAGTCACAGGCTATATGGGTGCAGCAGGCTTTCTAGATATTGCTGCAGATTGTGATATACAACTGTTCATATAATAATAATAATGATGTGAAAAATAATGGCAGATACACCAACTCCTAATAAAACGGTTGACGCTCGTGGAATGCAATGTCCACTACCAATTTTGAAAGCAAAGAAAGAACTCAAGGAAATTGAAATCGGACAAGTGTTAGAAGTTCTATCAAATGATCCTGGATCAAAAGAAGATTTTCCACGATGGGCGTCACGAACTGGCAACGAACTCCTCGCCATTGTTGACGAAGAAGATTATGCTAGATATTTTATTAAAAGACAGACTTAAAACTGTCCTTTTTTCCTTTTTTTGCAAATTTTTACTAATGAAAGACTTTATATTAGAGAGCTTGATTTTGAGGAAAATATAATTCGTTCAAAAAATCATTCCATCCGTTTTTACCATAAAAACGGCAAACTTTAAAAGCAAATGATTAAACGAAAGAATTACGCAAAAACTCATCACCGGAAGTTAAGCCTTCAAACGTTATGATGATTACTGATCTGAGAGATCGTTCGGGAAAATCGTAAAGCTGCGTTGCGACGCGGTCAAAGCTGAAGGGTAACACCCGGACTCGTCCGATCCCGGAAATGGTGAGTTTTGTGCTCCCCTTATTTTTAATCCCTTTATAACTTTCAATTCAAATCAGTTCTTTTGTTAAGCATAATGCTTATAAGTTCGTATAGCGGTATAACTTTACGAATATTCGTAAAATTGAGGTCAGATTACTTGAAAAAATTAACATTATCATTGATGCTAATAATTCTTATAATAACACAGCTATCAGTTACTAGTGTAAAAGAGATAAAGTCAGAAGAACTATCAAGCAAGGACTTTGTAATTAACAATTCGGTAAATGTTGTTACATCATTATCTATTGTTGCTGATTTTGCTAATCAAATTGGATCTGGATTATATGTCGCTGAAAGCATTGTAACAGGAAATGAAAATCCTCATGTATATGAACCTACACCATCTGAAATTGAGATGGTTGCTCAAGCTGATTTATTTATAAGGTTCGGTCTAGAAGGACTTGAACCTTGGGTGCAATCTGTAATTGATGTAAATCCTGGCTTAAATGTTTTAGAATTAGTGAATGAATCAATGATTGTTTATGATGATATAATTGGAGCAAACAATCCACATGTTTGGATGGACCCTAATAATGTAAAAACAATGGTAAACCAGATTTATCAAAGAGTAGCACTATTGGATCCAATTAATATCATTACATATTCTGAAAATAAAGAACAATATCTTAATGATTTAGATTTATTGCTAAATCGAATAGCTGCTGCTAAAACAATTTATAGTGGGACAAAAGTTGTTGTTCATCACCCATCATTCAAGTATTTATTTGATCTCTTAGGAATAGTACGTATTGGTGCTATTGAAACACAAGATGGTGTAGAACCATCACCAGAACATATACAGGAATTGATAATTGATATCCAACAAGAAAATGTCAGTTTGATTGTTAATCAACCACAGTTGAATGAAAATGTTGTTAACCAAATAGCAAGAGATACACACATACAGATTGTTGAATTAACCCCATTATTGGGTGTTTTTAATTTAAGTACTTATATCTCAATGATTGATTATGATATATTAGCATTAACACATCCTTTTGATCCCCCAACGAATATTTTCCACTGGTCAACATGGTTTTTGCTTGGAATTGCAGGAGGATCATTGATAGCTTTAGTTCTTACTATTGTGATCATTAGAGCTAAGCGTTCAAAATCGCTTAAGGAGGTTTTTGTATGAAAAGAAGGATTGATTTGGAAGAAAAGATGCTAGGGTTCCTCTATCATTGGTTAAGACCTATTAGAATAGGTGATTTGCGAAATGAATTGAAAAAAGATGGTACCAATATCCCTCATTCTTCTATAAACTCTATCATCCAACGCTTGGTGGAGGATGAATTGGTTGAATGGGAAAAGTATGGTCCTATTAGATTAACTGATAAAGGAAGGCAATTAGCTGCTCATAATTTGAGACACTATCATCTAGTTGTAATGTTCTTAATGGAGGTTCTCGGATTATCACATGAAGAAGCAAAAGAGGAAAGCCAACGAATTTCAAGTGTTATCTCTTGTAGCTTAATTGATAAGATAAACAAAGCATTAAAGAATCCTGAGAAATGTCATTGTAATGAAACAATCCCAAAAATTATTGAATGTTCGACAAAAAGAACTTTGGAGGAATTATCATGAGTGAAATCATTGATCATTACTGGCAAAAAACTATAGATTTCTTCCATGCTTTTGAAAGCTCATTTATGCAAAGAGCATTTATTTCAGCTATTGTTATTGGGGTTGTTTGTTCTATCATCGGTGTTTTTGTTTTACTCAGAGGATTAATTTTTCTAGGGCAAGCACTAGCTCATTCAGCTTTCGCTGGAGCTGCTTTAGCAATTTTGACTGGGATAGATCCAATATTAACGATAATTGGTTTCTCAGTATTATCCGCAATTGGAATAGGGTATGTAAATCAGAAGAAATTAATGAGCAATGAAGTGATAATAGGTATTGTATTTGCATTTTTCATGGCGTTAGCAATACTCTTTATAGGAATTTACGGAGAATATAGTTCTGATATTAATTCAATATTATTTGGTAATATCTTACTAGTTGAATTGGCTGACATGATACTCCTAATAGCTTTTTCAACAGTAATATTGGTGCTTGTTTTTGCTATTAAAAAAGAATTGTACTACATGACTTTTGACTCACAATTAGCTCAAGTATCAGGTATACCAGTATCAATTTTATCTTATATTTTCTTAATAGCCGTTTCATTAACAATATCCATTTCGCTTAAAGCAATAGGGGCAATCTTAGTCTTTGCATTAATTGTTACACCAGCAGCTGCAGCTTATCAATGGACTTTTAAATTGAATAAAATGATTCTATTGTCATCTATTTTTGGTGTTTTCTCGTCAATATTTGGTTTATTTTTCTCATATGTTTTTGATTTGCCATCAGGTTCAACTATAGTTATTTTAGTTACTTTAATTTTCGTCATTTCTTTCATTGCCTCACCAAAAAGACGATCAGCAAAAAGGAGCCAAGTGGAATGTCCTTTCTGTAAGGACTTTCTACCAGGTCCTTGCGAAGAATGTGATAATGAAGAATGTGATTTGGGTGAAATACCTCACATTCATGGTAAGGATCAGATAATTATTAGTGCTAAACATCTCCCCGAAAAAGAACCAACATTACATAGTCATATGGAGGAACAGGAATAACAATGACAACAACTGAAGAAATCCAAAATAATCCGGAAAAAGCCAAGCCTATTATTTGTTTACATGATGTAGCAATTTCTTATCAATCAAATGTAGCTATTTTTGATATAAATTTGGATATTTATAAAAATGAGTTCGTTGGCATTTGCGGTCCAAATGGTTCTGGTAAAAGTACTTTATTGAAGGGAATGATTGGAGCTCTAGAACCATTTAGAGGGACTGTGAAAATAAATGGTCATGAAATGAGTAAAAGAAGAGGTTCAAATGAGATAAGAACAAAGCTGGGTTATTTACCACAAATGGAACCTATTGATAGAAATTTCCCAGCATTAGTAAAAGATGTAGTAGGAATGGGACTATATTCACAAATTGGTTTATTTGGAAGTTTTAGGAAGGGAGATTATGAAAAAATTCATCATGCCATGGAAATTGTAGAATTAGAGGAATTCGAGAATAGACCAATAGGTCATTTATCAGGTGGGCAACAACAAAAAGCAATGATCGCTCGAGGTATTGTTAATGAACCTGATATTTTATTCCTAGATGAGCCAACCTCAGCTTTGGATTTCAAAGTAGCTAATAATATAATGAGTATAATTAAGAAGATTCATGATGAGACAAATTTAACTATCGTTTTGGTTAGTCATGATATTGATTTTATTCGCGAAAGCTGTACGAGAGCAATTTGCTTAAATCGTAGAGTGGTTTGGGATGGTGATCCAAAAGCGCATATGTTTGAGGTTGTGATTAGTCGAATATTCCGAAAATAAATTGATTAAGGAAATGCTGATTTTAAGAATTCAAATATATGTTTTTTTGAAATCTTTGATTCTCCTCTTTCTCGTGGGTTGAATACATACCCAATTCTACCAACCTTAGTGTTCTTTCTAGGGGAGTGTTTTAAAAGTTCAAACATAATCTTGTATCCTTTAGGACGAAAACCTTTGGGATGCTTTTCTATAATCTCTCGAGAGTATTCTGCTTCACCACCAAAAAATCCACTCATAACATCACTACAAGTAGCTGAACGATGGATAAAATGTGAAAATCGCCCAATAATACTTGCGCCCCAGGATATTAAACGACGTTTGAAAGACCAATTAGGAATTTCATCTCGTTCACCAACAACATAATGGTAACCTTCATGTAATTTGATAGCTATTTCACCAATTTTTTCAGGTGGATGTTGGAAATCACAATCTATAACAACATAATATTTAGTAGTAGTCATTTTAATTGCTTCTAAAACACTAATAGTTAAACCATGAATCTCTTCTTGTTCACGATCAAGTAATTGGAAATTAGGGTTGATTTTATTAAAAGCTCTAACCTGCTCTCGAGTGCCATCTGTAGAGCCATCATCAGCGACAATTAAATGAATGTTTAAATAATGTCTGTCCAGATGGTTCATAAGTAAACCGATATTTTCATTTTCATTGAAGGTTGGAGTGATAACCGTAATGTCACTGAAATCCATATCTTCGGGAACAATAATGGGCTTTTCATCTTCCTCAATATCAAAGGTCCATACTTCATTCCATAGATAATTCCAAAATACCGTGATAATAAAAGCTATTGCACTTGCAGGGACAGTAGCCCACCTATCTTCAATAATCACTTTTAAAAATTGAGTTTTAAGAGCTGTTGTAAAAAGATATTTCAAAACAGCTCCTGATGCTCCTACAATAGCATATTTTAGAAATTGAGTGCTAACTCTTTCAGATTTAGCTTCGCTAAAAGTCCAAATTTTATTCAAAATATAATTTGAAATAGTTGCTGCTGCTATCCCCATAGCTATTGAAATAAGGTCAATAATTGTAAAGCTAAAAATCCAAATTTGATAACCATATTCAAGAGCTGGTGAATTGAATTTATATAATATAAATTCTGTTAAATTTAAAGCTGCAAGATTGACACAGAGACCAATAACGGATACAATAGCAAAAATAAGCAACCTTTTACGTAAACCAGTTCGCAGTCTTTGAAATCGATATTTCATTCTTGTATTCTTTGTTGTTAAAACCTTAGTATCATCATCCGATTTTTTTTCATCAGCCATCTGATTAGACTCCGTATAAAACTGCTAATAATGTCATAACAGCTATTATGATATTACAACTTTCATTATTAAAACTATTCAAAAAACAAAATTTTAAGTTAGAACTCAATCCGTTTTAGATGAAATTTTGTAAAGTTCATCATAAGC
>JAEORJ010000063.1 GCA_016840945.1 Candidatus Gerdarchaeota archaeon | reverse complement strand
GGTTACAACAGACCCATATAAATCAGCAAATTCTCTTAATTTATTAAGACGCCAACCAAAATACACAGGATAAAATACTACCCCTACAGCATCTAAGTTAAGAGTAGAATTTGTTAGTAATTCTTCGAAAACAGGCAAACCATCTGAAACTGTTAAAACCGTTGATACAACTTTAGTGTTTGGGCTGATACTTTTTATCATATTACTAACATTATATATTTGTGGAATCCAATCTTGATAGGTGGTTTGTTCAGATAAATAACTAGTTAATTTTCCATTAATCTCGTTATAGATTATCATATAATCAGGTTCAAATGATTGTGCAATATATTGCGAATAATTGTAAATACCATTAATCAAAGCTTTTTTCGTATAAATATAGGTGGCATCTACATTAATGATGAGCTTCAGTCCATTATTTTTTATTATTTGAAATCCCGTAGCTAGTCTTGTTTTTGTTAGTGAATTACCAAGGGCTATAGAAGTGATGTCATACCTAATATGAGTTGCATGGAGCTGCTTCGCCCAAGCAATTTCTTTATTTAACTCTAATTGCCAATCATTAGTGATATTTCCTACTGCATCATAAGTTGAAAAAATATTGCCTTTAATAGCAAGAACCATATTAGGGTTCGGTGTGTAATTTTGCTTTTGATAATTGGGAATGACATTAAGCGATATATTACCTGCAAAAACTACCGGTGTAAAAACTATTAAAATCAATACAATACTCAATGAAATGATTCTTAGAAAAGAATCAAACCGATTTAAAATATTTCTAAATTGAAAAGCGAAATCATTCGATCCAACATATTGCGCATATTTTAAGTCATCTTCAAGATTTGATCTCTCCATTTCTCTTTGAATAGCATCGATTTCTTCTGAGCGTTCTTTTGCTTTCATTCGCTCTTCAAAAAATGGTTTTCTATCACCTATAAAATGCTCTTCATCGTCTTGTTCTGTTAAATAGCGTTGTTGGTATTCCTCTTCCTCGGATAAGAACGCTGTTTTTTCCTCTCCTTTAGCTGCTTCCTTTAAAGCGTAATATTCTGTTACAGGTATGGCAAAATAATATCTTGGATTAAGCATATAGATTGGAAACATAAAGGTGGGAACAAAAAATGCACCAGTATTTACAAATATTATTTGCCACCACATTGATGAGCTTGTAATTGTATGAGCAAAAACACCCAAAACATTAGGTAAATCTACCCCAAAATCTATCAAAGTCCAGATGAATAAATAAAGGAAAGATAAGCAATTGAAAGTGATAATAAACCAATCCCTAATTTTTCTTCTATTTCCTTTAATGAATACATAAAAAACTTCAACCATCGCTAAACTTGTTGGAATGAGAAAATATATTTTGGGAAAATTAAAGATTAATGCAGATAAGAAACCCCAAACTACAGCATTAACTAATGAACTAATTATTCCATATATTGCCCATAGTTTTGGTACCCCAACATGACTCTCTTGATATTTTGGTCTTAATTCCCTGATATAGGCAATCATAATTCGTATATACCAAATACCAAAAACTATACCTATTATTGATTGAAGGACATAAAGAAAGACATTTAGTAATCCTGTGAAGTTATTAATGAAAAATAGTATTACACCAACCACTATTGTACCTAATAAAATCCAAAGTAATTTGAACCATTCATTTGATAGATTGATTTTTCGTTTTATAAAGCTCATAATTATGAAAATGAAATATTCTTTCAAAAGGATTTTGAGCAATTCTGATTTATTATTAGAGCCTTCTTAATTCAAAGAAAGTTTTTTACCTATCAGTAATGTTTGTATTAGACACTAAATAGATGTGATTCCCGTGGTTAATGAAAGGAAGAAATTAGCTGAAATGATTAATGACCCTTTTCATGGTAAAGAAGGATTCATGCCTGCTAAAATTGATGAAAAGATAAATGTAAGAATAGGACTAAATGAAAATTTGGCTTTTCCTGAAAATATTATGAAAAAATTATTGATTCAAGTTGCTAACAAAATAGATCCTAGAATTTATCCGGAAGATTATTGCGATTCACTTTGTGAATTAATAGCTGAAGATTTAAAATTAAATTCAAATCAAGTTGTTATTGGTAATGGTGGGGATAAAATAATTGATTTAATGGTCAGATTAACTATTGTCAAAGGTAAATCTGCAATAGTAATTAATCCAACATATCCTATGTTTGAACATGCAATAAAAATTCAAGGTGGATTGATGAAGGAGCTTTTCCTTACTCCTGCACCAGACTTTGATTTAGATACTGAGATTATTTTAGCTAATATTGATCCTAAAAATGATCGCTTAATGTTTCTATGTTCACCAAACAATCCAACCGGCAATCAATTTGTGGAAGAAAAATTAGTACAATTAATCTCAGAGTTTCCAGGAATAATTGCATTAGATGAAACTTATACCGATTTTGGTGGGAGATCAATGGTTTCCAGATTAGGAGAATTCCCTAATCTAATTATAATGAAGAGTATGTCAAAATTCTATGCATTAGCTGGAATGCGTGTTGGTTATGCATTAGCTGACCCTTTTATTATTTCGAGAATAAAAGAATTACATCCAGCTTTTAATGTCAATAGTGCTTCATTGGAATTAGCTAAATCTATTGTACAAGAAAAGGAATTATTGAAGAGTGTTAAAACAGAAATCATAGCGGAAAGGAAAAGAGTCTTTTCTGAACTTAAAAATATCGATGGTATAACACCATATACCTCTCTAACAAATTTCATTTCATTCAATACTGGGGAAATTAGAGCTGCTGAAATACGTGATAAATTATTGAAACAATATGGTATTTTAGTTAGAGATATGAGTGCTATGCCATTATTAGATAATACTTTACGAATGACTATAACAACATAAGAAAATAATACTGAATTTCTTAAAGCATTAGCAAATGTAATGGAAAATTTACAGAATCAATAGATTTTAACAAAATACTTTAATGCTAAAATAACTTTTTTCAACAATATTAGGGAAAAAGTCAAATTTATAAGAAATAAATAATAAAAATGGTAATTAATTCAAAATCACTACAACAGCGTTGAAACCGCAGAAAAACAGGAGATAACATAATGAGTGAAGAAGAAGAAGAAAAGAAAAAAGAATTTTATGATAGAACTTTGGGACAATTAGATGATATGCTTACTAAATATCAAGAAGACCCAGAAGACACTATGAAACTTTTAAGATATGCTAAAGGACTAGTGAACACAATAACTATTTTTGGAATGTCAGGCGATCCTGAAGGAATTGGTTTAGTATTAGAAAGGTTTCGCAATGTTGTTCAAGAATATGGTGATATTGATGAAGTGCAAAATCAATTTGCTACTGCTTTAGCAAATTCCATGTCATATTTGATGAAAAAGCAAAAATTTGATACCATGTATGAGAGATTAGAAGAATTACGATTATTTGCCAGAAGTTATCCAATGAATATGTCCTGTCAAAGATCTTTAGCAGGTGGATTAGTAAATTCCATTATAAATTTTGGCCAAAGATCAATGATGGAGCCTGTTAAGCAATTAATCAATGAACTCCTAGTATTAGCCAATGCTCACAAAGAAAATCATGAAATTCAATTAGCATTAGCAAAAGGATTAGTTAATGCAATGGGTTATCTAAGTAAAAATCAAGAGTATAATACTGCTATTCCCCTTCTTGATGAACTCATAGCTTTAACAGATGATTACCCCGATGATGAAGATTTTATACTTCAAAGAGCAAATGGTATAGTCACTGCTTTAGGTGCTTTTGCTAAAGATGAAAAATACATTGATGTAGTTCAAGAATTGGAAGAAGAACTCGAAAGTATGGCTAAAAAATACCCTGATCATGAAGGAGTTCAATTAAGAGCAAAAACAAAATCCCTGGGTAGGGATTAATCTCTTTCTTTTATTCAACTTTAATTCTGCAAACATCGGCATCTTCCAATGTTTTAGCACTGTTGTATTTCTTAAGATTTAATGTTTTTCCTCTTTTGTAACCTTCAATATTTACAGCATGAAATCGAGCGTCAATATTTTCTTTAGTTGCTTCAATAAAAGCTTCATCAGAAGCAATATCAAATAATTGATTTAATATTCCTATTAGAACTAAGTTTGTAACTTTTGAGTTACCTACAGTTTCAGCTATTTCCATCATTGGGGCAAGGATAATTTTATTTTTGATTTCATCTGGAATAACCTTTGCTACCTCTTTAGCACAAATATACACTGTTGCTGGAAAGAAATTCTCTAAATCATCAAATGTTAAAGCTACGTAAACATCAATGTCATTTTTGGTTATACGAGGGTAAATTATCTCTTCTGTTGAAACCTTAATTTCACTTCGAGTTTCACCACCAGTGATAGCACTACCATATTTTGTGCTTTGAACTGCAAAACGACCATCAAAAACTGCAGCTTGGCAAATGATTGTTCCAGCTAATTTAACACCTTGTCCACCTATTCCACGAATCATTATATTGATATCACAATTATTGCTTTTTGAACTCATATGCATGCACTATCCTTTCAGAAAATTCTTCTGGTTTTTCTTTTTCATTCAAAAATACACCAGTAGGTATTTTTGTAAAACCTTTACCAGGTTCAAAGACGATATCTGTTTTATGAAAATCTAAACCAATATCTGCTTCTTCCATTCTCACTCGAGTATTTTTGAACATCTGCCGCATTGCTACAGCATCACCTAAACGGTTTCTACGACCAAAATTCACATGGCAATTTGAAATTACTTCTATAAATGAAAAACCTTGATGATTCATTGCTCTAGCAATAGCTTTTGTTAATTGACTAAATTCATAAACCGTATATCTTGCACAAAATGTAGCGCCATTAGCAATCGCTATATGGGAGACATTAAACGGAAATGATATTTTACCATAAGGGGTGGTCTTTGATATTGCACCAACTGGTGTTGTAGGAGCATCTTGCCCACCTGTTAATCCATAGATGCTATTATTAATACAAATCACTGTCATATCGATATTTCTTCTAGCTGCATGCGCCAAATGACCCATTCCAATTGAGAATAAATCACCATCACCTGAAATAATTACAGGTTTTAATGGTGGCTTAGCTATTTCAACTCCTGAAGCAAAAGGAATAGCTCTTCCATGAATTGCATGGAATCCATCTAGATTGATATAACCACTAGCTCTACCTGAACAACCTATTCCACTAACAACAAATATTTGATCATATGGTATTTTACAATGTTTTGATATTGCTTCAAGAAATGCATGGATAGCTGTTCCGATGCCACAACCTGGGCAATATATTGTTGGTATTGCTCTTTTTCTAAGCAGATTTTCTTGTGGATGGATAAATTCCTTAGGAGGATTTTTTACTATCGTACTTTTATCAATTGGTGTATCTTCTCTTGTATCACTCATTGTTTCTTCCTCACTTTTTAGCTGTTTTTTTAATTGCCTCAAGAATTTGTTGTGGTTCTGTTGGCGTTCCACCTATACGTGAAACTAATGTACATTTTTTCCTCGCAAACCTTTCTACTGGCCAGATTAGCTGTCCCATACTCATTTCAGCTACTATTAGTTCAGCTTTTTGAGCAATCTGGTTAATTTTTTCTTCTGGAAATGGCCATACAGTAATTAAACGTAACAATCCAGCTTTAATGCCTTCTTTTCTTGCCATCATAACAGCTTCTAAACCAGCTCTTGCAGATATGCCCATAGCTACAACAACAATCTCAGCATCATCCATATAATATTCAACTGGTTTTGGAAATACATGGCTATTTATTTCTACTTTCTTATATAGTCGATGTATCAATTCATCATGTACATCCTCATCAAGCTTCGGTACACCTTCATTTGTATGAGTCAAACCAGTTCCAAAGATTCTAAACCCTTCACCAAAATGAGCCATAGGTGGAACTAAATCTTCTTGACCTGTAACATCAAATGGTTTGTATTGTGATTTATCCATGTCTTTTGGCGGTGTTTTTCGATTTATCACTTCGATTTCATCTTCAGGAGGAATGGTAACAGTTTCCATCATTCGAGCAACCTCACCATCTGTTAAAAGTACTACTGGTGATCGTAATTGCTCGGAGATGTTGAATGCTTTAATAGTTAAATCAAAACATTCCTGTACTGACCATGGAGACAATGCTATAGCTGAATAATCACCATGAGAACCGAATTGAGCTTGCATATAATCACCTTGTGCTGAAAACGTTGGTAAACCTGTTGATGGACCACCTCGCATTACGGTAACAATTACAAGGGGAGTTTCGGTCATATAAGCTAAGCCAATCCCCTCTGTTTTTAGTGAATAACCTGGACCTGATGTTGCAGTCATAACTTTTGATCCCGCCCAAGAAGCACCAATACACATATTGATAGAAGCAATTTCATCCTCTACAATAAAGGCTGCTTTTCCACCTACTGCGGGTAAACGGTAACTTACATATTCTACTATTTCAGAGGCAGGTGAGATTGGATAGGCAAAAAATTCAGCTATTCCACTAACAATAGCTCCTTCAACAATAGCCCAATTACCAATTTTAAAATGAGTTCCAGTTAGAACTTTAGGTTGTCTTTCTACTACCATAAATATCTACTCCTATGCTATATTTCCTGCTCTTTAAGAGTCACTCTCAGCTTCTACTCCTTCTTGTGTTAATGATTCGTCTAAAAAGATAGCAAAATCAGGGCACATTCGCTCACACATATAGCATTTAATGCAATCATTCATTCTGTGCATTTTAGCAACGCGCCAACCTTTATCATTAATTTCCTCTGAGAAACCAAGACAATTCTTCGGACAGAACTCTATACAAAGCGCACATCCTTTACATCTAGTCTCGTCAGTTACCAGATAGTATTTTTTCACGGGGTGTTGATGAATTTCCAACTGTACCTACCTTCAAGGATAAATCAACACAAATCAGTAATTTAGTCCTTAATTAAGTTATCTTTTAAGTGCAAAAAATTGCAAATATCAAATTATAAAAAAGGATAAATTCATAAGTATCTTTTTACTCTTGGATTTGATGAAACTATTATCTTTGTAATTTCTCAATTTAATCTGGTGTTATTTAATGCCTAAGAAGGAAACTAAAGAACCCAAATCAGCTAAACCTCGTCCTATAATGGATAATATAATGGGAGGTCCCGGTATCAGTGATGTTGAGGAAAGGCTCTCAGCAAAAATAGACAAAAGAGCAGTCAAATTTGAGTTAGAGAAAGAGAAGAAAAATCAAATTCTCTCTGATATTAATTCAGGAATTGAACTTAAACCTAATTTCAAAGATATTCTTATGTTCTTATTAGCGCAATACTTACCTTTAATGATTCTAAGCGCAGCTTATATTGTACCCGGAATATGGTATCTAAATCGTGAAAGTTCAGCAATTATACTTCTAGTAATTGGGGGGTTAATTGGATTATATACTCACATTAGATTGATTTGTACTTTAACTTACAAAATAAAAATGACTCCAGATCAAATTCAGTGGTTAAATGTTTTTCATTGGAATACTGTTCCAAATAAGAATATCTCTGAAGTTCAAGCTATTCAAAGTTATTATTTCTATTTAACTAAAATGGGTGGAATTGTACGTTTTGGTGTGGAAGTCTTTAAAATAGTATCTAATAACAAGGAGCATTGGGTTAGAGCTTATCCGCTAAGAAAATCAAAAGCAGATGAACTTGTTCTCTACATTTATTGCTGGTCTGAATTAACTGAGGAGTGTTCAGAAAAATAACCTATGATTGAGGTTTTAATATTGTCTGAAATAGTTCAGTGGATAAAATCAGGGGAAAGAGGAGCAAGAGCAGAATTTAATGATAGCGATCTAATAACAACATTATTTTTAATCAAAAATGAACCTATGGGGAGATATAAGTTACAGCAAGAATTAAATCTCACTGATAGCAGTACTAAATCTCTTTTAAATTTCTGTAAGAAAAAAAGTTTATTGGAGACAATACCTAAAAAGAGAGGCCATTTTCTTACTAAATACGGTTTAGAAATACTTGAAGAATTTCTAATGATAATCACTGAACATGGATTTTTTAATTTTAGAATTTTTAAGAATAAAGAACATTACTACACTGTTTTACATGTGGGTGATCAATTTAACTCTCAAATTAAGCAATCTTGGCAAGTACGAGATGTTGTTTTAGCATATGGTGGTGAAGCAATTCTTTTTCTATTTTATGATGGCAGAGAAGTTATGTTCCCTGAAGTAGATATCAAAATTGATGAATACTATCCAAAATTAAAACCATATCTAAGTGAAAAAACTAACTTTAAAGTTGGAACTAAATGTTATATGTTAATTGTTGGCGCTAATTCATTAGCAAATGCTAGAAAAAGTGCCCTTATTGCAAGCATTAAAACTTTTGATCAATTAAACCAGAGATTATCTGAGATAACTCAATAAAACATTTTTAGCACAAAATATAATTACTCATTATTTGAATAGAAGATTACTTTGAGTGAAGAACGCATTTATATATTTGGTAATGCTATTTTCTTTCACCTTATAGCAGTTCAAAAATGGCGGATGTCTGAATGCCTAAAAAGATGAATAAAAAAGAAATTCAAGCTTGTTTAGATGAAGCTGGTCCGGATAAACCGTACCATTCTATGGATACAGGAGAAGTTATCGAGTTATGCGAATCTGATCCTGTAAGAGGATTAACTTCTGAAGAGGTTTATAATCGAAAAGTGAAATATGGTCCCAATATCTTAGTTGAAAAGGGCAGCACTCCACCTATTTTGCTATTTTTGGGACAATTTTTTGACATACTTATTGGGCTTTTAATTGTTGCTGCGATAGTTTCTATGGTAGTTAACGAAGAATATGATTGGAATCAAGTAGGCAGATATTTAGAATCAATAGTAATTTTTGCTATTGTTATTATTAACGCTGTTATAGGATTCATCCAAGAATATCAAGCTGAAAAATCACTTGAAGAACTTAAAAAAATGGTAAGCAAAGATGTGCGAGTTATTCGAGATGGATCTGAGCATATCATTGATTCAAAAGATCTTACTGTTGGTGATATTGTTTTAATTGAAGCAGGTGAAAAAGTTCCCGCGGATATGCGATTAGTTGAATCAACTAGCCTCAAAGTCGATGAAAGCTCATTAACTGGTGAATCTATTAGCTTAAGTAAAGATTCTAAACAGATTATAGCATTAAATGCAGTTGTAGGTGATAGGAGAAATATGCTTTTCATGGGCACAACTGTTACCTATGGTCGTGCTAAGGCTGTTGTAGTTGATATCGGTATGGAGACTGAAATGGGCCGAATTGCAGCATTAATGCAAAAGGAAAAAGAAGAACCTACTCCACTCCAAAAGAATCTTGATAAATTAGGTAAAGTTCTTGGATTAACCATTGTGATTATTTGTGCCATCGTATTTGCTACTGTTATCATTAAACACTATTTACAATTTGGTACTTGGGAAGGTTGGTCTGCAGCACTTGAAACTGCGCTAGCGTTAGCAGTATCAGCTGTTCCAGAAGGACTTCCTGCAGCTATCACTCTTACTTATGCAATTGGTGTTAGATTGATGGCTAAACAGAACGCTATTGTTTCAAGATTACCCGCTGTTGAGACATTAGGAATTGTGGACGTTATTTGTAGTGATAAAACTGGCACTTTAACAAAAAATGAAATGACTGCAACTGAGATTCAAACTATTCATCACAAAATAAGAGTTACAGGAGCAGGATACTTAGCAGAAGGTGAATTTCTGGAGGATGAAGTAAAAATAAATCCTCTTAAAGACTTGGAATTGTCCAAAATTCTGAGAACATCCTTGCTATGCAACAATTCTAGAGTAAATTATGATGAAAATAATCAAATAAGTGATATTATTGGCGATCCAACTGAGGTTTCATTGTTTGTTTTAGCGAGAAAAGCTGGATTATATGATGAAGATAAATATCCACGAGAATTAGAGATTTTCTTTGATTCGCAAAGAAAGCGAATGACCACAGTAAATCGACTAATAGAAAAGGAAGAATTCGAAGAGGATTTAATAGCTTATTCTAAAGGTTCTCCGCCTATTCTTTTAGATCATTGTAAATTTATCTCTATTGATGGAATGGTAGAACCTCTCAATGATGAGCATAGAGAAAAGATTTTAGCAATTAATGATGAAATGGCCTCAAGAGCTTTACGTGTTTTAGCTTTTGCTTACAAAACAGTTGATGAGAGAATTGATGATGTTGATAAAGAGGATTTCTTGAGAGAAAAAGAAGCAGTTATTGAATCTAATCTAGTTTACCTAGGATTAGTTGGTATGATTGATCCAGCTAGACCAGAAGTCAAATCAGCATTAGAAAAATGTAAAACTGCTGGAATTAAAGCTGTTATGGTTACAGGTGATCAAAAAATCACTGCTGAAGCTATTGCTCGAGATATTGGAATGATTGGTGAAGAAGGATACAAAACGCTCACTGGCACCGAGTTAGAAGAAATCTCAGATGAACAATTATTAGATATGATTGATGATGTTAATATCTTCGCTAGAGTGAGCCCCGAACACAAACATCGAATTGTAAGCACTTTCCAAGAAAAAGGTCATACCGTGGCTACAACTGGTGATGGTGTCAATGATGCTCCTGCTATCAAAAAAGCTGAAATAGGTATTGCTATGGGCATTCAAGGAACGGATGTTACACGAGAAGCTGCTCAAATGGTTCTTGCAGATGATAATTTTGCTACAATTGTTTCTGCTGTTGAACGTGGTCGTACAATTTTCCAGAATATGCTTAAATTCATACGATATCTCATTGCTTCTAACTTTGATGAAATATTGGTCGTTTTTGTGTCAGTTGTTTTCCTAGGATTGAGATCACCATTTACAGCAATACAAATTTTATGGATTAATCTAGTTACTGATGGATTACCTGCAATTGCATTAAGTGTTGATCCACCTTTATCAGACATAATGAGAGAACCTCCAAGAAAGAAAGATGAAGGATTTATGAAGGATATTTACATCTTTTCAATCATTGCTGGAGCATTAGCTTTTGCAGCAGGTATGATTGTCTTTGTTCCTATGGCTAATGTTGCCCAAGCTAACCTTGTATATAATGAAACACTTGATTTAGCAACAAATATAGCAAATATCGATCAAGCTTTAGCAGCAGTTCCTGATTGGATGAAATCATTCTCATTAGTATTCTCAGGAGAAACTGAACTAAACTATATGCTTCCCGGTGGCGTTTCCGGTGAAGTTTGGTACGCTCATGCTAGAGCTCAAAACTTCACAATTTCAATTCTCTTTGAAATGTTCAACGTTTTTATTACACGATCAGGTTTTGAACGCTCAACCTTTACTATGAATCCATTTAATAACAAATGGTTATGGGCTTCTGTCGCGCTGGCTTTAGGGCTTCAGATTATGGTTGTCTATACTCCTATGAGTCCAACTGACGGTGTTCATAATATGGTATTTGACACCATGCCTCTGACTGCTGCTGCATGGGGTCTTTTACTGGGCATATGTATAATCTCAGCGTCTTTAATGGAATTTAGTAAATTCATTCTGGGTAAATATATACTGAAGGAATGGGTTGGTCGCAAAAGAAAAATAGCAGCTTAATTTAGCTGCTTCTTTTTTATTTTTAATACCCTTTTTCTAAATCAACTAAATTTAATGGTTCTTTAATGTGATATATTCTTAGGATATTTTCTATAACATCTTTCCAATGGGCTATTTCATATATTGTTTTTATATGTGCTGCTCTATGAGGACTTAAAACTACATTATCAAATTCTTGAATAGGATAATTTGAAGGGTATGTTTTATTTGATTCACTACTTGTATCGCTATTTCTTGGCGGATAATGCCATTGTGGATCCAGTCCTGCAGCAAATAATTTTCCACTTTTCATCGCTTCGTAAAAAGCTTCCTCATCAATTGTCTCACCTCTTCCAATATTGATCATTATAGAGCTATCTTTCATAAAACTAAATTTCTCTTTATTGATTAATCCTTTAGTATCGTCTGTTAATGGTAGAGAATTAATTATCATATCAGCTTCAGCTAAGAATTGATTTATTTCTTTATATGAATAGATTTTTTCTGCCAATTGTTTTTGTTGTTCGGTTGATTTTGAAGGTGTTCGACGACAAGCAATCATTTTAACTTCAAAGCCTTGTAACATTTTTGCACATTCTGTACCAATTGCGCCAAATCCAAGCAATCCCACAGTTTTTCCTGTGATTAATATTGAAGGCATTGTTTGAAATCTTGAACTCCAATCACCATTTCTTAAAAGGCGGTCATGATGAATAATATTTTTTGAAGCAGTCATTAGAAGAGCTATTGCAAATTCTGCTACTGTTCTAGCATTACTATGGCTATTAGCTACTGGAATATTATACTTCTTAATTAAATCGAGGTTTAATCTATCTATACCAGTCCATGGAATAGATATTAGTTTTAATTTACCGCCATTTGCTGGGAGGGCCAGTTTTAGTATCTCTTCTGTGACATATGGTCCTAATAGAATCTCAGCATTCCTGCATTCTTCAATAATATCAGGCATTTCATTGACAGCAGTATTTATCTCATCAACACCTCTAATTTTTGCAACGACTTGAATGTCATTAGGTAGTTCATCAATTAAATAATTATAAGCTTCATTAGATAAAGGATAAAGAAAAACAATCTTCATAATAACCACTTATTTACTACTAACAGCTATAATTTTAAGTGGTTTTAATCATTTTGCTTTACAAGTTTAATAATTGCATGATTTTAGATTAAAAAAGAAAAAAAAGGAAAGGTTTGCCGTGATGCGTAAGCATACGGTATCCTTAAAGTTTAATAATATGAGTCATAACTTTCTTGTTTCTTCTTGGTGATAGCTCCACCGATTAAACCTGCAATAAGGTTTACAGCTGATGCTATACCTCCAAAAACTGCACCAAGAATTAAAGCGAGATAAATAAATTTGCTTGTAGCAAAAGCTTCAATTTCAGCTAAAGATGGTGCATTTGTGGTTATCCATGTAGAAATCATTGTTCCTATTTCTGTTCCTTCCATTCCAAGCATGGTCAAGAAATTGGTTACTAATTCATTCAAATCCGACGCTGACGCTAAGAAGGAAAGTAGTTGAGCTTGATAATAACGCCAAGTAAATATGAAAACCGCGAGAAAAACGATTAGACCTGAGAGCAAACCAGCTAAAGCGCCAGCACCTGCTCCTCTTGCTATGAGTCCACCGATGAACCCACCAATAATCGTACCACCAACTGCTATTAGTAGCATATGCCACCAAAGGATTGCTGGGACAGAAGTAAGGAAAGTGATACCTATAATACCACCACCGCTTATGACTCCGCCAATTAAGGCACCGAGTAATATACTGCCGAATGACATAGTGTATACACCAAATCTATTATGATTTAGTCCTACAATTATTTAATATTTCTCTAATAAAAATGTTTTACAATAACACAATTTTTGCACAAAAAAAGTTGATATTTTTATAACCAAAAATGATTGATGGCGACAAAAAATGATTTAAATAGATAAAAAAAGAGGTTAATTAGTCGATTTTTTTAATTATAACCTCTTTAGCAATATGAGCTCGATCAAATAAAACACCTACAGGACATGTTGTCATTGTAAGATCCAAACATTTTTCAAGTTTTTCAATTGGATCGGGGGATTTTATATAGACAGTAGCTTTTATTTTGCTAATTGTTGGATCATCATCTCCTTTATCTGCATCCATGTCAACTTCTAATCGCTCAATATTTAATCGCATTTTTCTAGCTATTTTTGCAAAGATAGTACCAATACAACCCGAATAGCTCATAACACATAATTCAAGAGCTGTTGGACCAGTATCTTCACCCTCACTTGTAGGAGCAAGGTCTATAATTGTGGCATGATTTCTGCCATTATCTACTACTGCTTGGTAATTTTTAACGAGTCTATATGTGGATTTCGTATAAGTTAACCTCCTAACTATCAAATTGATTAATCGGCAAACTCAGCGTATGTTAGGTTATATTAACTTTTGTAAATATATAGATAATCGCCAAATTTTTTTCAATAGTTGATAAAAAATTGCTTTAATGTGAAAAGATTGTTAATTAACTTTTAGCGTTTTTTAATGGAATATATACATTACAAAAAATTTAATTCTGATAATGATATTGTGATGGTTATGACAGCTCAAGAAGAATTACCAAAAAAAGAGAGAAGGAGATCTCATTTAGTAGCTACTGCTTATGCTTTTACAGTTTTAGGGCTTTTATTAATAATAGCTCCAACTTTAATCATTTATTTTCAAGATATAACTAACTGGATGGATATACCAATTCTTTTTTCAGTTATGTTTCTTACTGGTGCCAGCCTGGCTGTAATTGGATTATTTTCACTTATTATTGTAACAATTGTTAGATTATCTAAAACACAAAAAGAGAAGAAAGCACCTGTTCAAGTTGTTAAGGAAGAAATAGAGGTAGTAGAAGAAATTAAGGAAACAGAAGTAGAGGAAGAAGTAAAAACAGTTCAAGACCTATTAACTGAGGAAGAAGAGGAAGAAATAATTGAAGATGAACTAGAAGAAGCTGTAGAGGAAGCTTTAGAAGAAGCAATTGAAGAAGCATCTGATGAACCACTAGATGAAGAATCTGTTGAAGATATTGCTGAAGAAATTGCTGATGAAGTTATAGATGACGTCTCTGATGAAGTAGATGAGGAAGATATTGAAGAAGAATTAGATACATCACCAACAATATCAGAAGATGAAGAACCATTAGCTGTTTTAGAGGATGTGGTTGACGAGGAAAATTATTCTTTGGACGATACTCTTGAAGATGAATCTATTTTAGATGAGGAAGTTGATGATGCTGAAGAATTACTTTTAAAAGAAGAAGAGAAATTAGATGAAGAGAAGGATGAAGAGGAACTTTAATTCTACCCTTTTCCTTTTTTTTACTGCTAAATAGTTATACGAAGAATTATATTTGAATTTACAAAGATATATAATTACTATTACATAAATCAAGAAAAGGTTAACACAGATGAGTAAAAAACCAGCTTCAAGATATTCTTTAACAGCATCATATGCTTATATAGCCCAATGGTTGATAATTACACTTGTAATCTATCTCATCTTATTTGTGATTGCTTATCTTATGATTGTTCCTATATTTGAAACCAATCCAAATAAAGAGCTTTATAATAAAATACTGTGGTCTGTTTTTGCTATAGTGTCATTCCTCTCTTTTGCAGTGGTTTTTATCATAACAAATTCTCAAAAATACTGGATAGATTTGGAGTATATTCAATTCTGGAATGTTTACCGTCCTAGCAAGAAAAGGCAAATTGAATTTAAAGATATTAATGATTTAAAAATTAGAAGGATGCCTATCACAAGCACTGCTTTCAATTTTGGTACAATAGTACTATTTAGTATTGATAAAAATGGTAAAAGAAAAAGAAGAGGTTCGCTTAGAGGTATCAAATTTGTTGATGATGTCTATTTAGAATTAATACAGAAAATCAATCTTCCTGAAGAGGATATTGGTAAAAAACTAAGAGAAGGACTACCTCTGTAAGTCCTTAATTTTTTCTTTTAAGAATTTCGTTTGTCTGCGACGTTGAATATATCTCGCAATTAAAAGCGGTGAAGCAATAACTACAATTGCAACAAGGAAACCAAGAATGAATTTCCATAAACCAGATGAATCAGCTATCACCGCTGTTAATGGTTTTTCTTCTGTCCATACGCCACTTGAGAATTTCGTTCTATAATAAATTTCATATGTACCAAATCTGATATCAAGCCAAAAACAATGAAGATTGCCAGCTAAATCTGGTATCAACATAGGATCCCTGGCAGCATTATTTACAAGTGCTAATTTTTCACTTGCTAACCAATTACTCCCCAAACGAGACCTTATATCCACACCCATATGATAAGCATATTGTTCCCTTATTTCATAAGCTAACCACAATACATTTTGCTTATCAAAGACTGCAGCGAATTTCATAGCATCAGATTCTCCTGTTGATGGTCGTTCAGGGGGGATGTATGGAGCCACTTCAATCATTTCACTCCAAGGACCTATAGTAGCTTTAGAACGAGTATAAATATTCTTGGTGCCATATTCAAAACCAGGGTCAACAACTGTAAGATTATTCCAGAAAACATTTAGGATATTGCTTGTGTCTTTTGTAATATATGGATATCTGCAGCTATTTGCTCCATTAGTAACTTCTTCTACGTTTTCCAATGTACCATTCTGATAGATCTTTCGATAGTAGATTTTCTCATAATTCTCTGGTCCTTCAGAGAATACTAGATGGGCTATACCATTGTTATCCGCAATAAAATGATGATCTAAACAATTTTCAGTATTATTATTTGAGGCATAAAACGCTTTAGTCCATATTGTTGAGGTTCTATTATAAGTGCAATAATAAACATTGTTTGAACCTTCTGTTCCATTAAGCCAACTTAACCAGAGAACATCTTGAGCTGGATTTCTAGTTAAAATAGGGTTCTTTAAGGATCCTGTAGTTGTGTTAAAAATCAATATAGGATCATTCCAAAGATAATCAGTTGTGTTTTTAGTTAGTAGCAATAATCCTGATAAAGAGGAGTTCACAAAAGCAACAACTATGTATAATTGATTAGCTGCAACAGTAATAGTTGGTTTCCCAATGCTGTCAAGACCAATTCTCTCAGCTAATATTTGTTGAGCAGTAGTATTCCAAACATAATAACTGTTAGCAGTCATAAATTCAATTACATTGAAACTTTGAGTCTGTTTATGATAAACTAAATAGAGGTTATGATTGCTATCACTTGTAGCTGAATGATATATTATGCTGAAAGGCTCTTGTTGGTTAGATTCTAGATTTTTTGGAGAAGCAATATTATACGCTAAACCAATTATTGTAAAAGGAGATAATATGTTTAGTAATAGAAATATGAGAGTTGAAATAATAACAGTATTCTTTCTCAAAGAAATAACTCCAAAACAACTTATGGATTAATTATAGTAATAACTTAATATAAGCATTCATATCAGTAAAAAAATACTGTCAATCGTATTCTTGTTTTATTTTTTCTTAGGCCAAATATCAATCATCGGTCTAACATCTTTTGAAGCTATCCAACAGATTTCTTCATTTGGATATCTAATTATGCCTTCATTTATCATGAAAATGTAACCATCAACTTCTGAACGAATTTCTGAATCTTCTGCTAAAGGTCTACCAAAAATATCTCGAGCAATAGCTATTAAATCACCTTTCTTTACAAAATCACCTTTCTTAACTAATAAATCAATTATTGCTGGATGCTTGGCTCTGGGATGACCGATATGTCTTACTTCCTCATTCTCAGCTACAACTCGTACTTCAGTTATTTTCTCAAGTTCACCGGGTAACATACCAGACACTTTCAAAATATTAAATATGCCTTTTGTAGCTGCCTTAACAACTTCTTCTTCAACATCTAAATACATCCCTAATTCAATTGTAAATGATGGTATTCTAAGATAATTTAAGGCAGCTCCAGATGTTGAGCGATGTAATTTTCGTTGGATGTATTTTTTAGGGATAGTTTCTCGGATAATAGTTAATCCGAATGCTTTGCATAATTGAAATGTTTTATCAAATAATTTTTTAGCTTCTTCTACTCCCTTCTGGTTATCTTCCGGATTGTACAACACTCTATCAAGGAAAATAAATGGAATTGATTTTATGAAAGCATTATGCAAATCTATTAACATGTCTGCTGAATCTTTCATTATTTCAAATAAATTCTTCCAAATTTGTTCTTGTATTGAAGGATAAAGCTCTTCATCATCATATTTTGCGATTGGATCATCTATTTCTTCCTTTTCTATTTCCTCATCACTTGTAATTTTAACCACTTTCTCAGAGACAACTGAAAAATCTACATTATCATTATTTTTAGTCTCATCAACTGTTACTTTATTGATTTCTAATAAATCGCTTTTACTTTTTTCTTTGAACGGATTTCCATCTGGGAAGAGTCTATTTGGATCTTTCTTGTCATAATATGGATACCTTGTTCTAATTCTTGATCCAGCAGGATTTAAACTCGGAATAGCAATTATTGTTCCATTTAAATCTTTTAGATTTAAACTATTAATCACATTATGTATAACAGGAATCCCAGTATACTCATCACCATGTATATTTCCAGTAAGCCAAAGAATTGGTCCATCAGTTAATCCTTGAGCAATAATAACAGGTAATCTTTCAACGGTTCCTATTGGATGTTCTAAAATATCTAAGAACCCATAAACAATTTCCCCTTCCTTACCAATAACATTACCTACACTAATTTCCTTCACAACAAAACACCAATTACTGTCTATATTATTAGAATAATTAGTAGATTTAATTCAAAACAATTTCGTAATTATTTGCATAATAAATACTTTTTTTGATGATGATTTAACCTAATCAAAGCAATATTTTAATTTTGAAAGTATTACTTGAATTAATATAAAATAAAAAAAAGTCATATTTGGTGTATTACATTGAATTTCATCCGAAAACAAAAAATTGCTTTATTATTGTTAACCTTTATTCTAATTAGCACACTTACTGGTCAATTTAAGAAAACAAGTACTGCTTTAGAAATTGATGATTCGGAAAATTATATACTTGACAGTGGCTATTGGCACATAAAAGTTGATGATGTAGAAAAATATGCGGATGGAGTGATTTTAAATGGTATTCGCGTTACAGAAGGAAATTCGTTTTCTGTAACAGTTGAAGATATTGATGAAGCATGGGGAATAGAATTTGAATTTAATAATTCCACTCACAGTATTATTGATTACATTAACAATGATGAATTTCTATTTGAGTTTTCCAAAAATTTCTATTATCCTGAAGAAGAATGTAAAAGAATTGATGCTGAAGGATTTGATTTGGAGAAAACTCTTTCAGGACCAAAGATGTATCATTGGTTCTTCCTAAATCCTACTGATGAGTTGTGGCAACAACTTGATAATTTTACCACTTTAGAATATCATAATTCATTACCTCGAGAGAATACTTATGATTCATTCTTAAGAGCTGATTTAGAATTAACTGTTGCAGAAGCAACTTTTGATTTATACATGTATGGCACGTTCAAGAATGAAGAAGAAAACATTGCCATTCAATTTGATCATATTATGAAATTTGTTTGGCAAAAATCAACTGGTATATTATTAGGTTTTAGAACAGCATCTTATTTTACTGGCAATTATAAAAATTTCACCATAACAGAAGATATGGAAATGATATGTCGTAAATCTGGTTACGATCTTTCAGCCTATAGATACATATCAGGATTTTTACCCGGATTTGAAGTAATAATCTGTTTAGTAGGCTTTGTAGTATTATTAACTATACCAAAGATAATAGCTAAACGTAAAAAATAGAGGTATTATTACCAATCAATTCCAAAATTTCTTCTAATTGCTCTTAATTTTAATTTTGCTTCTTCAGTTAATTGAACATGAGGTTTTAAGACTGTAAATGTCTTTTCAGTAGTGTTTATGATAGCATTTATTTTTTTAATTTCAATTAATCTGTTCAGTGCTGATTCAAAGGTAAAATCATCACATTCAAATCTTTTAGTTAAACTACTAAAGTGTATTATCTCCTTATCGATTGCATACTCTAACATTTTTGGTAATTCACTTTCAATTTCCTTCAATGCTTCAGAACGTTTATGTTCTAACTCTTTTTGTTGCATCTGATCTAAAAATTCTAATCGTTTATCTTTTTGAACCTCAACATGTTCAGCAGTTCGTTTAGCTTCTTCTTCTTGTATTAACTGATCTAAGTTATCAATAGCTAATTTTTGAGCAATTTTATCTAATGTGTTTT
>JAEORJ010000062.1 GCA_016840945.1 Candidatus Gerdarchaeota archaeon | reverse complement strand
TATAGGTTCCAGTAGCTTGAAATTCATCATAAATTGATTTTAACAAATCTACATTAGCAATGGTCATACCATAACCTTGAATTTTAATATCAGTATTAGTGTTGTAAACAACCTCTTGATCATCAACTGTTCTGATATCCAATGTGTCAATATTAATGGCCTCAATGAATCCTTCATTAGGAGCATTAACCTTTGCAAGTCTAAAAGGTGTTAAATAAAATTTAGTATTGCCTTCAATGTGACTACTAACAAAATGACCACCGTATGGTGAAATGAACCAAAAGTTCCCTGTCTCAGCTAGTATGTCTAATCGTTCTTGTTGTGCTGTCAAATTATCTGCAAAAAATAAATAATCAAGATCTATTGGCCAGTATTCAAGTATTATTGGAAAATCATCGCAATTAGTAGATATTTGATTATTATTAATTTTCAAAGAAATACAATTCATAGTAGGTACAAAAAATAAAAATGAAGACAATAACATTAGAGCTATAAATCTATTCATTTGAGTTTTAATCAAATTTTTAATCACTAATAATATTTTATTTTAGATAAACATAAAAAGATACTTCATATTACAAATTGCTTGATAATTATAACTTATTATAACTAGCTTTTAACATCTTTTTACCTTCATCAATCATAAGAGGTCTATTATTATCAATACCAAATTCGAGATATTCAACACCTTGTCTATAATAATAAAATTTTATCCTTGAATATAATTCACTTTTTGTTGCCCATGAGTAATTTTGTAAAAGAACATTAGAGAAAGCTACTCCTTGATTAATGAATTGTAAATCATATGCGGGATCATATATCTGGCTATCCTCAAAATCAATTATCCCAGTAATTTGGAAATTTATAGGATTAATTAGAATATTTGAAGTGTCAAAATCCATATGAACGAGAGAAGGATTAAATTTGAAATTATCATCATTATTTAGGTATTCATCAAAAATTTCAATTAACCACTTTCGGTGTTTTACATTAATGTATGGAAAAACAACTTCCTTTATTCTTGAATATCTATTTGACCATTTGTTGTGTAAATTTGCTAGAAATTCTTCTTTGTTATAATCTATATGAAATTCCTTGGAATAACTTGTTAACATATCTGGCGAATGTAAAACATTCAGAAAGTCAGCTATTGTTTTAGCTATAGTAAATTTATTTTCATTTGTCAAATCCATATATATGCGATTTAATGACACGCCAGGTATTATTTTATGAATAGAAAATGGTATAGTAGATGAATTGTTCAGATAGATATATTGAGGAATAGGTAAAGGCACTCGACCATTAAGAAATGATAATAATTGTGATTCTTTTTGAAGCATCACTAATCCCTTTTTATTTCTAAAAAATCTATCCGGAACACGAAGAATATAATCATCTTTTATCAAGAAGACATTATAGGTGCCATGATAAAAAAATCTGATATCCTCTTTATTTATTTCTGGGAAATAATTTTTCAGTGGAGGTATTATCTCAGCAATTGTTATATCCGCGGGATTTCTTTCTTCAAAAAATGGCATAAGAAAAATACTGATTACAATTACTAAAAGATAGCTAAAAATTCGTGTTTTAAAAATAAAAAGAGAAAGGTTATTTCTTTAATACAGGTATAACACAGATGAATTTTAGTATTTCACCACCAACGACTTCATAACCATGTGGTTCTTCAGGTGGCACATAAATTACATCTTCTGTTTTTACCAAAGTTTTAGAACCATCTTCAGAAATAAGATTGCATTGCCCTTGCAAAATATAGATTTCATGTTCTTCTGGATGAGCATGGATGCCAATTTTCCCTGCTGGTTCCAAGGTGAACAATCTCATAGCAAATCTAGGTGCACCTTGTTCTTTACTGATCAACCATTGTATAGTTGTTCCTGTTGAGCCATATGCTGTAACAGCTTCTTTTTCTACTTCACTTACTTTTCTTACTAACAAACTATATTCCTCAAATTGGTTCTAACTCTAGTATCTTTAAAAATTTAGTTTTATTTTATTAAAGGAAAAAGAAGACTTTGTGACTAAGTTGTCACTAAAGCCAAAATATCTCCTAAGAGACCATTACCACTGTTTATAAGAACTAGTAGTCCTAAGAAGATTGTAGCAGTTAAAGTCATAACTACTAATAGAGTGTTTATACTGGGTCCTGCTGTATCTTTAAATGGATCTCCAACAGTGTCACCAGTTATAGCTGCTTTATGAGTAGTTGTTCCTTTACCTCCAAGGTTTCCATCCTCAATCCATTTTTTAGCATTGTCCCATGCTCCACCAGCATTGGACATGAATATAGCGAAAACAAAACCAGATAGAATTGCTCCAACCAAAAATGCTCCTAAAGCTGCTACACCAAAGACTATTCCAACAAGTAATGGAGTAGCGATTGACACAATGCTTGGTAAAATTAATTCTTTTAGAGCACCTTTTGTTGCAATTTCAATAGTTTTAGTGAAATTCGCTGGTTCTTTTCCTTCTAGGATCTTTGGATTTGATTCAAATTGATCTCTAATTTCATCAACCATTTTAGCAGCGTTACGTTGCACAGATAGCACTAATAAAGCTGAGAATAAGACAGGTGTAACTACACCCAAGAACGCACCAACTAAAACACTCATATTTAACAGATTAATTGTAATGGTTATGCCTGATTCTTCAACATATGAGAAAAGTAAAGCAAATACTGCTAGATTTGCTGCACCAATGGCGAACCCTTTAGTAATTGCTTTTGCTGTGTTACCAGCTGAATCTAATTTATCAGCAGTGCGAATAACTTCTTCACCTAAACCTCCTTGTTCAGCAATGGCTCGAGAATTATCAACTATTGGTCCATAAGCATCATTTGAAACAACTGTTCCAACAATTGCCAACATGCCAACTGCAGCCATAGCTACACCAAAGACATTATCAAGAATATATGATATTATCATTGCAGCAGAGATACCTAAGGCTGGGGGAACAACACTTAGCATTCCATAAGCAAAACCTGACAATATTACTACTGCATCTCCCTCTTGTGCTGAGCGAGCAATATTTCTTGTAGGTCTTTTATCATCCCGAGTAAAGAAGTCACTTGTCCAACCGATCAGCACTCCAGCAAATAAACCAATTACTACACAACCATAATCTTTCCACATAATGATTATTTCATCATGACTTATACCATCAGTTGTTTTTACTAAGATTAAAACAAATAATGCCCCTAATCCTGCAAATATTAATGTAGCAATATAAGTTCCAAGATTCAATAATCTTCCAGGATCACGTGTTTTCATCCATTTTATAAGTAAAATCCCAAATAAGGATGCTAATAAACCAATTGCGGAAATAGCAATTGGATATACAACAAAAGCACCTCTCACAGCATCTGTTGCTAGTTCTAACATACCATAAGACAATAACATGGCAGCTAAAATTGAGGCTACATATGAGTCAAATAAATCACTCCCCATACCTGCAATATCTCCTACATTATCACCAACATTATCAGCTATTGTTGCAGGGTTTCTTGGATCATCTTCTGGTAAATTGTATTCTGCTTTTCCAACAAGATCAGCCCCAACATCAGCGGTTTTAGTGTAAATTCCTCCACCACATTTCATGAATAAAGCAATAGTACTAGCACCAAAGCTAAATCCCAGAATAACTGCGGGAGTTTTGAAAATCCAAAACAACGAAGAAATACCAATTAATGCAGATCCTACAACAGCTAAACCCATAACTGAACCACCAAAAAAGGCAATGTCAAAGCCTTTATCTAAGCCTTTTGTACAACCTTGAGCAGCACGATTGTTTGCTTTCACACCAATAATCATTCCCAACCAACCAGCAAACATTGAAGCTCCAGAACCAATAATATAAGCAGAAGATTGGATCCAATTGAGCTTACCAAATGTTCCTCTTAAGATTGGTATTTCTCCTGCTGTTATGTCTTCTGATGGTAGGAATAGTAAGATAACTAAGAACAGCACTCCAACAAAAATTGACAACACCTTATACTGTGTTTTTATAAATGTTTTAGCTCCTTTCTCGATATTTCTTGAAGCCTCGATCATTGCTTCATTACCTGGATCTTCTTTTAAAACTATAGCACTGAACCAGATAGCTACAGCAATGGAAATGATACCTGCGATTAGAGCTAATATAATTACTAATGGCACACCAACTAATGTCATATTCACTCACTCAAAAACATATTCGACTTTCAATATCAAAAATGTTATTTAAAATTTCCTCATATTCTTAAAGCTTTTCACGGGAAAATTAGATTATCAAATCTATTTCTAATTAATTTTTAAATAAAAAAATTTTTCAATTTATAAGAATATATTATATAAAAATTTCTAGAAGAGAGCTTTTATGAAAGAGAAATTTAATTATAAAGAACTTTTAACAAGTTTACCAATAGCTGTCTTTGAAGCTTTCTACGATAGTAATAATAATATCTGTAAAATCTCCTATACAAATAACAAAGCTTTGGAAATTTTCAAAGAAATTTTATCAGAGATTGAAATTAAAAATGGTTTTTCAGCAAAATCATTACTTGTTTCTTTTGAATTACAAAAAATAAATATTGACATGTTTAAAAGAGTAATGCAAGGTGAGGAAATAACAATTACTGATAAAGAATTTCTCATTAAAACTAAAGAGAAAAAACAAAAAATTATTCGTGCATCTATACAATTAACCTCGGATAATAATATGCTTAAAATTGCTGGTGTTTTAATTGATTTTTTGGACGTTATTGAAACAAGTTCAGATAAAATTTCACAAATCGTTAAAGAACATAAAGACTATGAAGAATTTTTCACTATTTTTAATGCATTAATAATGATCGTCGACGAAAATGGGAGAATTTTATTCATTTCTCCAAATGCTGATGAAAGTATATTATACAAACCTAGAAAAGAAGTCCTTGGTAAAACATTTGATGAGATTTTTCCAAAAGGCTATTCAGAATTCTTTAATCAACAATTAAAGTCTGCATTTAAAAAAGAAGATACTGTTGATTTAGAATATCATTTACCTATCAATAATAAAGTAAAATGGTTCAGATCAATAGTTATACCAATTCAAACATTGCCTAATGAAAATCGCAAGGTAGTAGGAATTATCCGGGATATTACTAAAACAAAATTACATTTACGAGCTAATGAAAATGGCGATTAATTAAGATAATGTATTATTAATATTAGCGTAAAACTCTTATTTTTAATTCGCTTTTTTTATTCTATTGTTTGAGTGGATGTGCAAATGGATCAAAAGAATCAGTGGCCTAAAGAGTTAATGGTTCATTATTATCGTTTAGATAATAATTTTCGAGAAGTTGTTTTAACATTTATTAATAACAGACCAAAGAGTAACCCTTCACCGTTGATCAATTTTCTTGAGGGTATTGGTGAATTATATCACAAGAAAAACGCTTTGAAAAGCAACTCTGAATTTTTGTTTTTTGTAGCAAGTGCCTATGCTTTACAAGGCAAATACGATTATGTATTTGATATTGTATCATTAGATCCATTACATCAAGGTTTGCTAAATGTTAAAGCACTTTCATTAATTAATCAAAGGAAATTTGATGAAGTATTAGAAATAATATCACAAGCAGAGAAATTTCCAAAAGATATTGATCCCTATAATTTTCTATATGCTAAGGCGAATAGATTATTGTTCCTTTATTATTCTCAACAATACGATAATTTTGATCAAGAAATCAATATTTTTGACAATGAGTATAAGGTATTAAAAGATGAAAACCTTACTAGTGAAGAGTTATTTTATTCATTAGACGAAATATATGCTTTAGGAAAATCTGTTTTAGTTAATTGGTATAGACGAAATGGTGATTTAGAAGAGGGCATTAATTTAGGCAAATATCTGATAAAAATTGCTAGAAATTCAGAGAACAGATACCTACTGAGTAGATTATTGAACAATACAGCATTATGTTCAATACAAAGTGGTAATTTGAAAGAAGGATTAGAATTTTTAGAAGAAGCATTCAAATTTTCTGAATTATTAGCAAATGAGATTCAACTTGCAAGTGGGGCAAATAATATTGGTTTTATTTATCGCAATATGGGGAATTTAGAAATGGCAATGAAATACTTCTATATTGGATTGGAAAATTCCAGAAAAGCTAAAGTAGCACCATATATTGTAGCTACAGAAACTAATATTGCTCATCTCCATTTAGACTTTGGTAATCCAAAATTAGCTTTATCCAATTCTGAAGTTGCAATGGAAAGTTTACAAAAAAATGAATCTTCTGTTCCACCAAGTATAAAAATAGCCTTAGATTTGTGCAGGTCAGATATTTATGAAACATTGGATCAATTCCAAGAATCTGATAAAATTCTTGATCATGCACTTGATATAATAAAAGAAGCAGACCTTGAAAGTGAAAAGGCTAAAGTTAATTTGAGAAAAGCTCGTTTAGCAGCTAGACAATCCAATTTAGGTGAAGCATCTAAATTCCTTAATGAAGCATTAGAAATAGCTTTAGAAAATAACTCTTTTGAGATAATTGTAAGTGCAAAATTACAATTAGCTGAAATAGATTTACTTAGATATAGGATGACTAATGAATCTAAATTGATCATTTCCGCACTTGATAAAATCTATGACTCTAAACAGCTTTGCTTAGAACAAGAATTCAAATTATTATTAATTGATATACTAATTCTGGAAGGACTTCTATTATCAATGAATGATAAACAGAAGCAAAGCAAAAAAGTCTTGGAAGAAGCGATTTCAATTTCAAAAGAACTTGGACTTAAAGAGAAAGAACAAGAAGCTCAAAATCAATTAAAGGGCATTGAAAAAGAGAAGAAAAACTTACTTGTTAGAATTTTCACCCGTATAAATCAATCAATTCGATCATCCATTTCATATGAAAGCGTTACCCAACCAAAAACAATTGATGTAGATATTAGAGCTATCTATATTATTGCTCACAAAACTGGATTACCAATTTATCAAAAAGAATTCCATGAGACGCAAAAAATAGATTCCAATTTATTATCTGGATTATTATCAGCAATCAGAACAATGGGACAAACAATCTTGGATGCAAAAGAAGGAGGTCTAAAATTAATAGACCATGGAGATGTTGCTATAATGCTTGAAACAGGAGAATCCAGTTTATTTGCACTTGTTGTTTCTCAAGAAACTTATCTAATACGAGAGCAATTACGGGAATTTATGCGTGAATTTGAAAAAGAGAAAATATACAAGTCAGTAAATGAAAGTATTATTATTATGGATGAAAAAACTGAAGAAAAAATAACTGACATCGTTTCAAAATACTTCAAATAAGTCGCCTAATATTTTTATGTTAGTTTACTATCATAGTAAATGATAGTTTTTTTCTAAACTATTTTGAAGTGAGAAAAATGCAATGCACTAAGTGTGGAAATATAGCTTGTAGTAAAAATGATTTAGAACATGCTCCTAAAGGATGTCCAAGTGTGGATTTTGCAGATGAATTTAGAAAAGCTAAAATGGAATATGAAAAATCAGATATTCGGAAAATCCACCAAGCAGCGGCTCATGTAGAAGTTACTGGCTATATGCAGTGGCCAAGAGTTAAGGAATTAATGGTTTTTTGCGAAAAGATGGGATACAAAAAATTAGGGATAGCTTTTTGTATCGGTTTAAAAGAGGAAGCTAAAGTTTTAACACAAATTTTAGAGAAAGATAATTTCATTGTTTATTCTGGAATGTGCACCTCTGGAGCACTTCAAAAGAAAGAAATTGACATTCCTGATGAAGACACTTTCACAACTGCAGAAGAAGTAGGATGTAATCCAATTGGTCAGGCTTTCTATTTAAATGCTCAAAAAACTGACATAAATATTGTTGTAGGATTATGTATTGGACATGATATAAATTTCATTAAATATTCAAAAGCTCCTACCACAGTATTAATTGTTAAAGACAGAGTTACTACACATAATCCTGCAGCTGTATTGTATTCCAGATATTATAAGAATAAATACTTTGATTTGGATTTTTGAGAAATTAATAGCTAAAATAATTACTAGGTGAAAAAAATGACAAAAGTAGAAAAAAGTCCCAGAGCAGCTGTTTATCCAGCACCAGCTGCGATTGTTACAGTATATGATGAAAATGGTAAACCAAATGGTATGACTGCTGCGTGGATAAGTAACATTTGTGCTGAACCACCAGCTGTTGTAGTAGGTATTCGAGATAGTAGATACACATTTGAATTGATAGAAAAATCAGGATTATTTGGAGTAAATATTCCTAATGTGAAAATAGCTAAAGAAACAGATCATTTTGGGATTGTTTCAGGGAGGAATCATGACAAGTTTATAGAAACAGGCTTAACAGTATTCAAAGGTAAAGTTGTTGATGTTCCACTAATCGTAGAATGCCCAATTAATGTTGAGTGTAAAGTAATTCATAATGTTAAAGTTGGTTCTCATCATGCTTTTATTGGTGAAGTTATGAATGTCCATTATGATGAATCAATGTTCAATGAAAAAGGCAATCCAGATATTTTATTAGCAGATGTATTAGCGTATGGCACAAGTCAATATTACAGCTTAAAGGAAGCAGTCAACACATATGGTTTTTCAGCTAAAAAATAGAATGTGATAATTATATCACAGTTCTATTTTCCATTAATCTTATCTAAAATTAATCTTGCAGTCTCAAAACCTGATCTCATAGCCCCAGATGTTCCACTGCCACTAGTACTGGATCCTGCAAAATATAGATTTTTTATTGGTGTTTCTTTTTGAGGTAATTTTTGCATTGTAAAGGGGCCAAACCAAGCACCATCTGAAACTTGAGCATATCTTTCAAAAGTTAATGGTGTAGCAACTTCTTTTACAATAATATGCTTTCTAACATCTGGTATAACTTTCTCTATTTGATCAATCATCTGCTCTCCAATTTTATTTTTAAAATCATTATATTCTTTCCCTCTTATTTTATCATTACTTGATTTCCAATAGTTATTCCAATTATAAGGAGCGAATATAAAAGCAATCAAACTGTGTCCATTATTATGCATTAAATTCATATCCACTTTTGTAGGTATTCTTATAGCTAATTTTGTAAAATCAAGATCACCATTATGAACCTTTTCAATTAAATCTAATCCCATACCAGTCTGAAAATGAGATGGAATATTTGGTAAGTTCATATCAAGCCCTAGAAAAAGCATTATTCCTGTAACTGAATTTTTTAAATTTTTAATAAAAGAAATATATTCTTCAGGAAAATGCTCTTTTCCAACATATTCTATAATCGTTCTTTTAACATCAGCATTGGAAATTACATGATCAGAGAGTATTTGAGATCCATCTCTTAATTCAACACCAATAACAAAACCATCATCAACTAAGATTTTCTTAACAAGCTTCTTATATCGAATTTCTCCTCCTTTAATAATATAAAAATCAGCTAACTTTTTTGATAGCTCAAGCATACCTCCTTTTGGATAATACACACCACCCTCTAAAACACCCACAATTATTGAAGCACCAAAAATAGCACTTAGTTCATTAGGTTTCGCGCCAAACCAAAAACAAAAGCGATTGACTAAATCCTAACTATCATCATTATCTAGAACTCTACCAATGAAATCTATAAAACCTAACTTTTTGAAGTCTGGTAATTCGTTCCCGTTATGTTGTTCAGAATATGCTCGAT
>JAEORJ010000061.1 GCA_016840945.1 Candidatus Gerdarchaeota archaeon | reverse complement strand
TCGTTTACCTCTCGGATGTTTTTTATAACGAAGAGTATCTTGGAACCCGCCTATAACATCCACATTTCGTTTTAATAAATCAAATTCAAGGGAATTAAATCTACTCACTTTAGTATAAGCATCTTGCCAGATATAGAATACTTCATAGATTGTTCCTAAGGCATTGATCTGAAATTCATAATAGCAATCTTCTCCCCCTATAAAGAGCTCAACATCATTTTCAGTGTAAATTAATGAATCGCGTTGAGTCAAATGAGCTTGAATATTTGGTTCTTCTAACCAAAATGCTACATAAAAGTAATTATTATCCCATAAAGCAGCGATCCTTGTTGACAAAAGAGCAGGTTGCCCAGTAACAAGATTAACTAAATTTACTTTTGGTGCATTTATCCAGGGTTTCTTCTCGAGATTACCATCAATTGCAATTTGATTGTTTATTCGATAACACAAATATTTAGCAATTTGGTCATCTGTACAGTCATACATTATAGAACCTCATGAACAACTTGGTGCATAGAGCTAATTTAAAAGATAAATACTTATTGGAAAAGAGAAGTCTTATTAGGTTGTAAAATGAACTAGTATTCAAGATGTCAAAACAAAGATGGAAAAAATTCGAATTAGGCATGGGTTATCTTGAAAAATACGGTTTAGGTTTAATTTTCTGGAATGAACAAGGTGAGAAGCTAGTTTATAAAACAGGATCCGTTTTTAAGAGTTTAGAAGAAGAAACCTTACCAAGACCATATAGAATTAAATTAATAGATGATGACAAAATAGTCGAACTTACTGAGGAATTTATGAATAGATTTGAAATTAGCACAAAATTAGATTTGCAAAGATTAATGAGAATTTGCTCAATTTTATTAACTGATTTTAGTGGTCCTGTTGAAGATGATACCCCAAAAAATCATCTTGAGAGATTACGTGTAAGACTCAAAAAATTTGTCAAGAATGAAGCAGAACAAATGGTCCAAGCATTTTTGGGGTTTGAAGCAATAATGGGTTATAAAGAACAATTGTTATTGGAAGATTACCAACAAGCAGCAAAATTGATGAACGGATTATATAAATTATGGTGAACTTTTTCAGAATCAAAGAGGATAGATTCATATAATTCCACTTTAATAAGGTAGAATGTGATTTTATGATAGTTGATGATAAGGTAATTTTGAAAGAGCTTACTGAAGATTATATTAATATTTTAGAAAATTGTGATGAAAAGAAATTTCGAGCAATTTTTCACCCAAAGGCTGTTAGGTTTGGTTTAGGAAATACCAATGAATTAATGACAATGAACATAGAAGAAATGATAAAATATTCTCTTTCTGGTTTAAAAAACTTGAAGAAACAAATTACTAATCCTGAAAGTATCACATTTACAATAAAAGAAATAGTTGATATTAAATGTCTTGAAGGAGTTATTGGTTCTGTTTTAGTTAATTGGCAAATGAAACTTCCTGGTTCGATAGGAACACATCAGACATTCATACAATTTGCTAAACATGAAAATAAGTGGCTTATAGTAAATGTGCTTGATAAGGGATTTGAAAAATCAGAATAAGGTTATCAATTAACCTAATTTTTTTAATTTCAAGAATAGAAATCTTGGTTTTGTTGTCAGGTTTTCATAAACTGAAGGATCAATTTCCTTAGCTTCTGGAACAGGGAACGGTTCAAGTAAAACATCTACATAAAAGCCACTTCTCTTGAAAATGGCGAAGATATTTGCTAAAGTTCTATGATAATATGTTACAGGGTAAGGTTTACCTTCTATTACCCAAGTATCTTCATATAATTCTTTGAAAAAGTAATTTGTTTTATTATGCCACAACCAATCAGCATGAGGATGATGAATTGAAATAATAATTGAGCCATTCTCTTTAAGGATACGTTGAAATTCTTTGAAAACAGGTAACCAATTATCAATGTAATGTAAAACCAGAGAAGCAACAATAATATCAAAGGATTTCTCAGAAGCAAATGTTAGAGGTTTTGATACATCTGCATGAAGAATTTTAGCTTTAGAACCAATTCTGTTTTGAGTAATTTCCGCCATCTTTTTACTAATATCACATGCAACGACAGAAGCCTTTTGAACCACTAACCATTCAGTTAGCGATCCACCCCCACAACCAATTTCAAGCACCTGTTTATCTTTTACATCTTCAAGAAGTGCGATAATATTAGGACGATTATAAAGAGCATTATGAATATTATTGTCATTTTTTCGGGCATATGCTTCTCCCATTTCATCATATTCATTTTCTGGATTGGATTTCATAATAATCTAATGGTCATCTTTGGGTAAAAAAATTTTGGTAGAAAAACAAACTAATAAAAGAAAAAATCAATAAATTGATTAGAAGGTTTTATTAAGGTTAGTAATTTAAAAAATAATGGAAAAAACTATTGAAAGGTTGAGTTATATGAAAGTATCACTTAAAACTCTTGAAGATTATGGATTCCTAGCAGCTTTTTTTGGTGGGATAATAACAACTGCGTTTGCTTTACTAAGCTTTATTGTAGGGTTAACTAGAACAAACTTACATTGGTTCGTAGGTTCTGGATTCATAGGAATTGTGAGCATAGTAGCAGGTTCAATAATTTCCTTAATCTTTGGTATAGTAGCAATGTTAATTGGTATGAAATTATTTTCAAGCAAAATAAATGATATCATTTCAAAAATTGATACTTTATTTATTTCCATAATTTTAATGGTTATTAGCATCATAGTATTTAGTATTGGTGGATTAATTATATTAGCTAGTGCAATAATATTACTTATATCACGTCTAAGAACAAATTAGTTTTTAGAAGATAATTTGATACTCAATAGTTATAAATTACTAATTTGTTAGTAGTTATAACTGATAATTTATAGAAGGAACTGTCTTGAAGGTATTAGTAGTTAGACCCACTTTAGCTGAATTAATTAAAGAACAAAATTCTTTTTCTGAAAATGTAGAAGTTATTGTACCAGAAATAGGAACAGATGAAGAAATTGAGGAACTAATTACTGATGCAGAAATAGTCGTTTGTACACGAATATCAGCTGAAGCAGTAATTAAAGGAAAAAAACTGAAACTGATACAAAAGACAGGAGCGGGTGTTGATGCAATTCCTTTCGAGGTTATTAAAGAAGAGATTCATGTAGCAAATACAGCAGGAGCAAACCCTGTTCCACTTGCGGAAGGAGCTATTGCCTTATTAATGAGTTTAGCTAAGCAAATAGTTTCAAGAAATAATTTATTTCCCGATAGATCTTCTCAAAGTGGAACTGAGATAAGAGGGAAAAATCTAGGAATCATAGGATTAGGGAGCATTGGTGTAGAAATTGCCAAACGTATGAGTTCTTTTGAAATGAACATTTTAGCAATTAAAAGACAACCTTCTGATGAACTAAAAAATAAATTAGGATTAAAATTCCTTGGAAGCCCTGAGAATTTAGATTATTTATTATCAGAATCAGATTTTATTATATTGACTGTGCCTTTAACACCTCAAACTCGAGGTTTAATTGGTGAACGGGAATTACAATTGATGAAACCCTCTGCTTTTATTATTAATGTTGGTCGAGCTGCTTTGATACAAGAGGAACCATTCTATAAAGCATTAAAAGAAGGAACTATTGCTGGTGCAGGAATTGATGTTTGGTGGATACCTCATTGGTGGGATCCTACTTGGAACCCTTCTGATAACAAACCTGCACATTATCCTTTTTGGGAATTACCCAATGTAATAACCACACCACATAATATTGGTTTTACAGAAAGAACAGTTCATAGCGAAAATGCTTTGAAGATAATAGTTGAAAATATCAATCGTATTGGGAAAGGTTTACCTCCTCTGAATATTGTTAATAAAGAATTTCAATATTGAAAATTCTAATTTATTATTTTGACAATTCAGAATGACGAAAACAATCAGTTGTATGATCGTTAACCACACCAACAGCTTGCATAAAGGCGTAGATGATTGTTGGTCCAACAAAAGTAAAACCTCTTTTTTTCAAATCCTTACTAATAGAGAGGGATAATTCAGTTTGGGCAGGAATCTCTGCGCCTGTTTTACAATTTGTTTGTAATGGTTTATT
>JAEORJ010000060.1 GCA_016840945.1 Candidatus Gerdarchaeota archaeon | reverse complement strand
GCATAAATTTTTCGTATTTCTTTCAGATACTCGAATGCTTCTGTTTCAGAAAATCCTTGAATGAGCAAGCAAAAAATTTTCTCGAGAGGAGTACCAAATAATTCCATGATTTGTTTTTTTCCAATATCATGCCCCTTTGATTGTAAAAATTCACTAACTGTTTTAGCAATTCCTGCTTGAGAATCTACTAATGTACCATCTAAGTCAAATACAAATGCTTTTACTGATCTTTCTTTCAAGAGGTCTTGCAGAACAAGTTTTTCAATCAATTTGTAAACACTTCTGAATGTATTTTAGGTTAAGAAAATACTTCTATTTCTAATAAAGCTAACCTTAACTTAATTATAATATTCAAGGTGAAAATTAATATTAGAGAATCTTTTATATTGTTTGAACATCTTTGTTCAGATAATTTCCAACTATGTGATAGCTATGGCTTTACTTGATATTTTATGGATTAGTTTAGCTTGTATTGGTTCCTACTTATTAGGGTCCATACCATTTCCTGTTTTCCTAGGAAAAATGATTAAAGGAATGGATATACGAGAACGTAATACCAAAAATCCCGGTGGTTTTAATGCTGTCCGAAGTTTTGGTGTAGCAATAGGTTTGCCTATTATGTTTCTTGAGTTTTTGAAAGGAACAGCAACTATTTTGCTAATTGACAAAATCTTTTCTTTAGATCATTTTGTCGCAGGTGATGGCTCCAACTTTGTTCATACCTTTATGTGTATTGTAGGTCCTTTCCTATGTGTTATTGGACATAATTATAATATCTGGTTAAAATTCAGTGGCGGTCAAGGATTAGGCGTCTTTATGGGAGCAGTATTTTATGTTAATCCATTGATAATGACCATTTATTTACTAATCTTTGTTCTTCTTGTAGGTATGTTAAAAATGAGTGCACGAAAAGTAGGAATTATTGCAGTAATACTCTGTATCATTCCAGGTTTATTCCTCCCACTCATGCCTCCTTGGTCAACTCTCTCAATATTCTGGCAGCTTAACTATGCAGTAGCAATCTTTCCTACACAAGCATTGATAATAGCATCCATGGACATTGCGTTATTGATTAAACTATTCCAGAATCTTATCTTTGGTAGTAAAATTGGTCAAGAAAATGTTTTAGAAACAAGAGAATAATTTCATCTTGTTTCTGTGCTATTTTTTATTACAAGTTTTATTGTATTATTAGTCCAATAACCAACTTCGTTCAAAGTCACCAATGTAACTTAAAGCAATCGTAATTGGTCCTGAATAAACACCAAGTATTGATCCTGCTTCATAGTAATGTAGAGTAGTACCATTGTTATTAGCTTGCTTCATTGCTGAATAAATTTCAGCAGTAGCTCCTTGTTGATTGATATGGGTTAGAAAAACATCATGTGTTTCGTTTAATCCTATAATCTTTTTACCAAAATTTGTCAATCGATTTGTTAGATCGTTTTGATCTTTGAATGCACCTAGTGGTTTTAATACTCCTTCATCTAAATGTACAATTGGAATAATTGTTGGAGGACCTGTTGTTGGTGCATTAGATTCATCTTTTGGTGGGCTCAATCGCCCTTGTTTTCTCAAATAATCCAAATCATTCATCGCAAAAATTGTTCGAACTTTAGGTCTTAATTCTTCCAATTTTGCAATTATTTCTTCTTTTGTTTTACCTGCTTGAACCATTTTAGCTGCTTCTAAGGCTAAAATTCCAGTACCAGTCATGGTTTGCAAAGAATCAAAAACAGTAATATCTTTATCAGGGAAGAAAGTAGTTAGGACACTTTGAGCACCTTGTACTGATCCAGACATCCTAGAGGTTAATAAAACAGCTATAACTGTTTCTGACTTAGCAAGTGCTTCTTCAAAACCTTCTTTAAATTCAGCGGGTGATGGTACAGATGTACGTGGGAGATTCTCTTTCGTTGTTTTTTCTAGTTTCGCACAAAATTCATGTAAACTTAAAGTACTCTTTTCATTGTGCCAAATTCTATATACCTCTTCACCAAAAAATATTCGATAAGGTATAGTAACAATATCATATTTATCGATGATTTCTTGTGATAGATCACAAACACCATCTGTGACTATAGTTATTTTACTCATTGCAGTAATAGCTCCAAATAGTTTGTAATAAATGGAAATTAATAGATTCATAAAACGAATCTACATGTTTTTT
>JAEORJ010000059.1 GCA_016840945.1 Candidatus Gerdarchaeota archaeon | reverse complement strand
AATAGATTACTTAGTTGTCTAATATCTTGAATTAATTCCATTCTGGTTATTTTCTTATTCAATATTAACACACCTTATTTTGATAATTTTCAATTTGTTATTCATTTATAATTTGAATTATTTTCAAATACTCTCTGGACAAAAGAATCGGAAAAACCAAAGACTTTCATATCAGATTTAAGGGTTACAGCAAAGTTAGGACTTATTTCGAGTATTATTTTAAAGCATTGAATAGCTTCATTTAAATCACCAATTGAATTATAAAAATAAGCTAAATCCTTCCAACTACTCAAATACCTATATTCTTTCTTATTTTTAAGCAACTCATGAACTTTAACAATAATTTCCCTTTGTTCCTTTTCAGTTTGTGCTTGCGGAAATTCGCTATAGATTTCCTTAATCTTTTGATAATTTAATAGAACATCTAATTGTCTTCCAATTTCTTTGACAGGATCATTGTGATCTTTAATTGTGAAATCTACTAATTCCACAGAAACATTTGGTTCAGATTCTATCAATTTCTTAACACATAATTTAGCACTTTGTTTTCCCCTTGCATCACCGCCAGCTTCATCACCAGCTAATAATGCAGCATAGAGTTTTTCAGTTAAACAACCATCTGTACTTTCAAAGGCTGAAGCCATATTATCGATTACTTCCGGTCCGACCAGAATATTCCCTTGGCAGGCGTAAAACAAACCAGTTTTATGGCCAGCCCAAATAGAGCAATGTTCACCAGTAAAGGAAAGAACAGCATCCTCTTGAACATTAATCATGCCTATTTGACGACTTTCAATATGTTCATCAATTATTCTAAAATGATCAATTATCTCTGCTAAAGTTTTTTTTGCATCTAATTGTTCAAAAAAGACAGAATGATATTTTGTGCTACCAGCAGCTTGATGTGCAATAACACCTTTTCCTACTTCAGCATGGCAAACTACACCTGAATTCCAACAACATGAAGCGATAGCAAACCCCACTTCATTTGCTTTTTTATCATATGCTATAATGGAGAATGTCATAAGATTATAGTTGCTAGCTATTTAAAAAGCATAACTCACAATACGAGGTCACCTATAGTGACTGTATTTTACTATTAAAATAAGAAAAAAGAATCTAATTAACTGATGCTTCTATCTCAGTAATTCTTTTTTCAAGATCAGCAATTTTAAATTTGTAAGTTTTTCGTCGCTCATGCAATTTAAAACCCATACGATGATTAATTGACAACATGGCAGCATTTGCATCAGCATTACCAGTGCTAATATACTTCACCTCAGGATATTTCTCATGTAAGAAAAATAGCATTTCAGCTTTTAACCACTTACCAAGGCCATTTCCTCTGTATTGTTGTAAAACACCTGTTAATTCCTGGAAAATTCTATAGGGCATGCCTGAAATAAAGATTGTATCTGTGAGTCCACTAATGATACCATCTTGCTCTCGGGTGATGACAGCTTGCCAAGTATAGCCTATCTTTTCAAACTCTTTTTCTTGTTCTCTCCTAGTTTCAGGAGTAATAATAGGCTTATTTTCAAGCTCTCCAAAAGGTTGTTGATTCATTGTTTCTGTATAAACTTTACAATATTCATCAATAATATCTTCAGGGCAATTATCAAACCATTGCAATCTTCTGCCATCATTTTTTGCTTTCTCCTGACCTCTAGTCCTCCATTCTTTCATCAAATCCCAATTAACTTCATTAAATTTTAATCGATTTTCAGCGCTTTCCATTGCTAGAATACCTTGTAGTTTTTCACAAAAAGCAAATCCTGATTCATCTGAAGCACCAACTTGAAAAGTAGTTATTACACCAAATTCCTTAGCTTTAGCTATGATGTATTTCATTAATTCTAATCCAATACCCATTCGTCGATGATCTTTTTGAAGGGTTATATTTACAAATGCAATGTGTTTGTCATCTTCATAAGATGGTGATGCTTTGGTTTTCACAGTGATGCCTGCATAACCAACAACTTTATCATTTAACCAAACCATCCAACAGATCTCTTTTAAATAAGGTGATTCACTTCTAAAATTCTTCAAGCGATATTCATTATGGGGTTTTGGATCATCCTTGTTTCTTTCTAAAAATAATACATCCAAACAATCAAATAATTTGTATAAATTATCTTCTTTCTCTGTTAAAGGATCAAATTCTTTTATGACATACTTATTGACCATTTTTTACCCGCTCACTGTTTCATGTTTGGGAATGAAATTACAGTTTATTGTATTTTTCATACAATTTAATTTATTTAAAGCTTACATTCAATCTAGAATAATTAAAAGTACAGTTAGTTAACTAGTGAATATAAAAGAAAGAGAAAAAAATGATGAGATTATTATTCTAGGAATTTATTGATGTAAATGGATTTGAATTCTTCTGCAAGTATATCCATGAGTATAATATCATACTTTTTCCCACCAATAATCCTTGCTTGCCTATGTTTGCCAATTTCCCTAAATCCCACTTTCTTATAGCAAGTGATAGCTGATTCATTAAATGAGAATACACCAAGCATGATGTTATTTAAATTCAATAAATTAAAAGCATAATCTAATGTGAGCTTTGTTGCTTCCTGTCCATAACCTTTATTCCAATAAGATTTTTCGCCAATCACAATACCAAACATCGCATGTCTATTGGTTCTATCAATACTAAATAATCCACATCGTCCAATTAATTCATCAGTTTTAATATCTACTATACTAAAAAAATGAGCATTATTTTGTAAGATGTTATTTATCGCAGAAAGCTCATTATTAATACTAGTAGGGGTATATGCTTCATCACCTAATGGAATAGTTACTTCGAGGTCATTAAACCAAATAGCCCATTTTTTAGAATCTTCTTCAGTTACAGGTGAAAGATAGCAGATTGTCCCTACTAATTTTTTATAATGTGGCATAATAATCAGTAAAAAATTTCTAACAATAGATATAAACAAATTGGTAAGTCAAAGTAATCTATGTTGCTTACAATTTTTTTAAATCAAGATTGAATAACAAAACTTCGATGGGATATCGAACCATGTTGTAATCCTTCGTAAATATACTCTAGTTGTTCATCATTTTGCTTCATAGCTAGAATATACAACATAGGAAGATAATGATCCAAGGATTGAAAGCCACGTTTATTAAGAGACATTTTAGTTATATTAAGTAAATCATCAAGATTGTGAGTATCAAGAGCTTGTTTTTGAATGGCATCTAATTCTTTAGCCCAATTAAATGATGCAGCAGATATATCATAACTCAGCTCACGAAAAGTATGGATAAGATTTCCACTACCAATGAATAAAATGCCTTTTTCTCGAAAGGGTGCTAGTTTCTGTCCTAATTCGTAATGGTACTTTGGTTGTTTATCAAAATCTAAACTTAATTCCAATACTGGTATCTTACCAGATGGTAAAATATTTTCCAAAACTATAGTTGCAGCATGATCAATACCCCAATCTTTTGATAATCTAATGATGCCATTGAGTGGGTCCGCTATATCATTGGCAGTGTTAGGTGCGCCTTTTGCAGGATAAACATACTCATAAAAGCTCTTAGGAAAGCCATAATAATCATAAATCATTCTTGGTTTTTCATCAGCAGTTATAAAAGTTCCATGAGTTAACCAGTGAGCGGAAATCACTACTATAGCTTTTGGGTGATGATTATCGAATAGGTTTTTACCAAATGATTTCAGGGTATTAGTAAATGGATTGTCTGCAAAAAGATTATTTGGCGATCCATGACCTATAAATAATGCTGGTAATTGGGACATATTAGTACAATACTTTACAATATATATTAAACATAATTCTTGAAATTCTATAGTTTGATATTAATCTATAAAAGACAATAATGATTATTTTAGCGAATTTTTAGCGAAAATTATAATTCTTCTAATAATATCGCATCCCTTAGAAGATTAACAAATTCCTGTGTGAAGCGTACTGCTGGAGCACCATCAATTAAATCATGGTCGAAGGAAATAGTCAAATGTAAAGATTCTCTTTCAACTATTTCGTTATTGATTTTGGTTAAATATTTTTTAATGCTGGCAACTGATAAATTCAAGGTGGTTAAGCCACCGAACCCACTAATCCATCCAGGGACATCACCAAACATCCCAACTGAAGTAATAATTATTAATCCACCATTTTTCTTAATGGTGAAAGGATCACTTAGGTATCGATTCATTAAAAATCTTCGCAAAAATTTAGGCAATAAATTGAAGTATTTTGCCTTATTATCTTGGTCCAATAATTGTTCTTTCTCAGTAACTTTTTTTGATTGTGCTTCTCTAATCTCATTGGATATATCAAGAAGACTTTTTTCTTGAGTTTTTCTAACGGAATAAGCAATTGGAACCATCTTATTATTAATTTCACGTTCTATCATAACTATAATGTCAATATCTTCAAACATGATGATTTTGTTTCGTCCTTTTCTATAAGAATTAAAATGAGGATTTGCTTCTACGATTTTTGATAAACTTTTTGTTAGCCAAGCAGTAAATGAGATCTTAACATTGTTTTCTTTTTCAAATTTAGCGATAAGCTCGCGACCTTTTGTAACATCTATTTCAATAAAACCTGTCATATAATGTTTTTTTAGAAAAAAATTGTATGTTTCTGCAAGCATCCTTCTATTCTTCGAGAATCTTTTTACTTCAAATTTACCAATAGTGTCCATAATAAAAACTATGAAATCAATTCTTTTTAACATTTTTTCTTGATTTATTTTACACGCAACCAAGAGAATTTGAAGGTAAATTAAGAGATAACCAAATTTAGATTTCTTTCAAAAAAAATTTATACTAATTTAAGGAAAAATTACTTTGTTTAAAGATTAGTGGTTAAAACATATGAAAGAAGAAAATAAGATTAAAATTTGTTGTACATGGAAAGATAAAATCGAATGTTCAAATTGTGAAGAAAAAGAATCCCTAAACTGTCGATATGACAAGAAGAAGTGGTTTTTCTTTGTTTTAAATCAATTACCTACACGCTTTTTTGCTATTTTTGGATTAGTTGTAACTGGATTGCTTTTCCGTTGGTGGCCTATAATAGTATATGGCGCATTAGCAGTATTTTTTATAATTGGAGGTATTGAGATTAGAGTTGTTTGTACACATTGCCCTTATTATTCCTCAGAAAGTAAAATTCTTCGTTGTTATGGAATGACAGGCTCACTAAAAATCTGGAAGTATCACCCTGAACCGATGAGATTTTGGGAAAAAGCAGTTGAAGCATTATACTTCATATTAATGCTATGTTGGCCTGTTTCTTTTGAAGCGTATCTTATATGGTTAGTAGTTAGCAATTACAATGTATATGGTCTTTATACATTATTAGGAATAGTAGCTATACTATCAGCCACAATATTAGCTAGCTTACAATTTGTCTATATTCTAAAAGTAGATTTTTGTTCTAAATGTGTTAATTTTTCATGCACATTAAATACTGTTCCAAAAGAAATTGTAGATGAATATCTATTAAAAAATACAGTTATGCGTGAGGCATGGGAAAAAGCTGGTTATAAAATAAGCAAAGACGAATGAATGAAAAAAACACTCAAAGACATCAATTTTTTTCTTTTTTATTAAGAGTTTTGCTTATTTACTTATATAAATAGGTGAATCGTTAAATGGTGTTATTATGAGGTGAAATGTTGTGAAGAAGACAACAAGTTTTTTTTTGTTAATTTTTATTCTAACAATAAATTCAGCTGTGATATATATAAATGCTGAAACAGGAGATGAATCATTATATTCTCATGTTATTGGACGTGTAAATGTTAGCGATATAACATATGATGTGTATGTTCAAGATGAATTTGTTTTTATTACAGGAAATAAAGGTTTGAAAATCATCAATATAAGCGAACCTAGACGACCAAAAATCACCAGTTTTTTTAATACCAATGATTCAATTTTAGGTATCTATGTGAAAGATGATTTAGCGCTTATAGCTAATTCTGAAAGTGGCATTCAAATTTTAGATATTTCCAATATAATGACTCCTATATTACTTGATAGTTATGATGATGGTGGTAAAGCACTTTCCATTGCTGTAAAGGATGATTTTGCTTTTATTGCAGATAACCAACAAGGTTTAGAGATATTTAATATTTCAAATCCATCGAATATTGTGAAAATTGGTCAATTTAATGATGGGGGGCAAGCCATTAACCTAGTGATTAAAGAGAATCTAGCCTTTGTTGCAGATGCTGTTCAGGGTATAGAGATAATAAACATTACCAATGCATTAGAACCAACAAAAATTAGCACCATACCTAACACATATGGATCTTGGGATTGCTACATTTGGGATACTATTTTATGTGCCCCTTCTGAGATTTTTGGTGGAGTAAAGATAGCTAATATATCTGATCTAAATAACCCTTATGTTATTGGCCAATTTCATGATGGAGGTGAATCAAATAATATTGTCGGTCAAAAAGATGTTTTTTTTGTTTCAGATAATATTGATGGAGTAGAAGTAGTAAATTTTAGTAATCCAATGTTACCATATGAGATTGGTCAATATAATACGAGAGATATAGCTCATGGATTATTCTATGATGGAAAATATATCTATTTAGCTGAAGCAGCAAAGGGATTAGTAATAATTGAATTTAATAACATCAAACCTATAATAAGCAGATACTGGTGGACAATAATTATTGGCGTGATTGGCATCGCAAGTATTTCGATGATAACTATTCGAATAATCCAAAAAAGAGTGAAATTAAATTAATTGAGAAGGTTATCAATCAGTGTTGTGTTATTTAGAGAAGCTTTAGAGAAAAAACTAACTTTTTTTCTTTAAAGCTTTTTTCTGATCGAAAACATTTTTCTATATACATAAATCAGCATACGCTTTGGTAAAAGCTGCGCTATAAAAACAAGAAATTTGTTCCTAATTCCAGGAATACAAATAATTTTCCCTTTTTTTAATGCTTTTAACGAAGATTCGACAACTTTCTCAGAAGTCATAAATTTATTATTATAAATTGGATCATTCGATTCATAACCTAATTTTTTATGAAAATCAGTTAAAGTGAAACCAGGACAAAGGGCTTGAAATTTTATCCCTTTTTTTCTTAACAGAAGGTCAAGTGATTCAGAAATATAAGTTAGAAAATTTTTAGTAGTACTATACATAATAAGTGGGCTAGGGAATAATGAAGCTAGTGATGAGACATTTATTATAAAACCTTTATTTCTATTGAGCATCCCTGGGATAGCTGCATAAATGAACTTAAGTGGAGCAATATTATGCACTTGTAACATTTCCAAATGATCCTCGATGGGTATTTCATAAAAGATCTTTTTCTCTCCTCCATATCCTGCATTGTTTACTAATATTTCTAAATTAGGAATATTTTTTATTCGCTCCTCAACAATTCTCTGCCCTTCATCTTTAGCAAGTTCAATTACCATATACTCAGCTTTAATTGCATGTTCTTTTTGTATTTCATCACATAACTTTACAAGAAGTTCTTCTCTTCTAGCAATTAGAATTAAATCATAACCTTCCTTAGCTAATCGTCGAGCAAAAGCAGCACCAATCCCACTTGAGGCACCTGTAATTAGTGCGGTTGCATTTGATCCAATTTCACTGTTATTTTCTCTCATAGCAATCAATGTAATAATTGATTCAATCTAACCTTTTAGGATTTTCAATACTCTAAGCTTATTTTATAATAAAAAAAATGAATCCCTTAATCAAATTAGATTAAAGTATCACCTCTTCGCTTATAAGCTTCAAAAATTAACTTTAAAAGGATATCTTCTGGAACTACCCCTACTATATAGCCAAAGCCATTATTGATAATTGTTGTAGGATAACTTTGTATATTATATTCAATAGCAAGATCTCGTGCATGAGGTGCTACAATCATTTCAACGTGTACATTATCACTTGCCAAAGCTAGTTTTTGTGAGATTAGTACCATTGCTGGGCAATGTGGGCATTTTAATGATACAAATACTTTGAGATTTGCTTTTTTATCTAATTTTAATAACATGTCATTAACTCTTGGTGATATCTGTGGTTCTCTATTTGAAACAAAAATCAATGATTCAATTAGGGTTTCAAATTCACTTCCAAGTGGCACTCCGATAAATCTAATACCATAATCCTTATCACCCTCTATAGTTAGTGTATGATGGTGTGTAATATCATATTTCTTGGTAATGGAGTCATTGGGATCCCATTCGTGATACACTACACTGATTTTATCAGAGAAGCTTTTAATTTCTTCAATTAGTCTTTTCATTTCATTACAGATTATGCATTGGTCTTTTGAAGTAAATACTCGAATATTTACTGGTGCTTTTAATTTTGCTATTTTTTGAGCTGCAATTTGCATTATACTTTCATCAATTTTTTCAAAAACCAACTGTATCCCAGAATTAGTTTTATTATTTGACATTTTTATCGCCATGATTTTTATGGGGTATTATGGAAACCATCTATATTCTGTTAAAATTGAAAACAGATTTTTCCATTGTTACTTTTTATAAAGATATTTTAGCATGGTTAGCTATTCTTTACAATAATTTTTTTATGCTTAAAAAGCAGATTCACTTTTTGTGAACTCAATTTGAGTCCACAAATTGTTACTACATGAATGTTTATGTTTAAATCCAATAGATTGTGCTTAAAATCAATTGAGCTTAGTAATATGCTATTTTTTTAAAAAAGATACAAAGTAATCTATAATTTCTTCAATTGAAATTAATAAAGGTAATTAGATGTAATTAAATACTTTAATGTGATTAATTAATAATCATAATGGGTGGTAGGAAGCATGGCTTGGTTAAAAAGATTAAAAGCTAGCCTTGATAAACATTCAAATGAAGAAACATCAAAAGAAATCTTATCAGGGTGCGAAAAGATTAATTTTAAATCTCAAGGAAATGAAAAAGCTCTTTGGGTTACACAAGCAGTAGATAAAATTGATGATTTAACTGATGATGATACTCGTAAGAAAATACTTCTTGGGTGCTGTGATATTTTTCCAAAAACACGTATCAAACCATTGAGAGAAAAGTACCTAGAAACTGGAAATATAGATGATGTTATTAAAACGATGTATCAAGATACCTCTTGGGGTGGACTATCATATTATGAATATCCAAAAAGAAAAGGCAATGTATTGTATGTTATAAAAAATCCTTTCAATCCTAAAAAATACAATGAAACTGAGGACAAAGAAGAGAAAAAACTATACTACTGTCATTGTGGATTAGCAAAAGCAGCTTTAAAGAATCCTGATATAAAATTATCACCAACTTTCTGTTACTGCGGAGCAGGTTGGTATAAAACCCTCTGGGAAGGTATTCTCGAGATGCCTATCAAGATCAAAGTGTTACAGTCTATTGTTCAAGGTGATGATTGCTGTGAGTTTGCTATTTACCTACCTCCTGATATAAAATAATGCTAAATTAAAATTAATTCAAGTATGGTTAGAATTTTGGGAACCAGATTTCTAAGGTATCTGGTAGAGGGACGATATGTTTCCCAGAGTCTATTCTATCTTGAAACTCTCACATAATATCTTCAACTATTTTCATGAAATTTTTAGGAGCGGTTTTTTCTTTGAATGTCTCAACTAATGTAATATAAATATCAAATTCACGCCACTTAAGGAAATCAGGAAGATAATCCAACCATTTTCTTTCTAAATGGAAAATAGAAGAATAACCTTTCCAAAGAGCTGGAATGAAGCGATTTGCAAAAGCTAATTTTTTATCATCAGGATTGTCTCACACAGCTTCGTGAATAGAAGCAGCTAAATCATAGATGAAGAAGAAATAGTAGCTATCATCAAAATCATAGACAATGATCTCTCCATTATGAACATTAAAATTTTCACAGTGGAAATCATATTGAATCAAGCCATAAACACTAGAATCCTTAGGGGGTTGATCAATCTTTTTCACTAATGCTTTGAATTTATTAAGAATTGTTTTTTCTTTTTTACTTGTGAGAATTTTCTCAGCAACAGCTAAATCATTTTCTATAGCGTTTTCACGTTTATATTGTAGTTTTTTTGAATTATAGATAACAGCTGCTGAGTGCATTTTACCATGGGTTTTCCAAGGCCTACCTCCTTTCGAACAGTTTTAAGGTTCGATTTTAAAAATGGAAATGTAGTAAAAATTGAAGATATTTCTGAAAAAGTTGAAGAATTAAGAGATACATATGGAGACCCTAAAGAATATTATCCTAGTTCTGATTCCTCTGAAGATATTAAGAAATGGATAGAAAAACGATTTTCTTTAAATTCAGATTTATTGAAATAATGTAGAGTAGAAAAACAACTTAAAAATTATTACAAAAATAATTACCTATTATGGTAACCTTTACTATCCCGCTGGAAATTGAGAGATTTTATGAATTCACTGAGAAGAGTGACCTCGAAAAGAAAATTTTGGACTGCGGTGCTGGAGGATCCAGACCAAAAATAGCTGTTTTCAGTGAAAGAGGATATGAAGCTCATGGAGTGGAAATCTCTAACATTCAGATAGATAGAGCTCAAAAATATGCTGAAGAAAATAACCTCAATTATAAAATAATTAAAGCTGACATGCGGGAATTACCTTTTGAAGATGAGACATTTAGTTTTGTTTATTCTTATCACACTATAGTGCATCTTACAAAAGCAGGAACAAAAAAAGCAATCAAAGAAATGTTACGAGTACTGAAGAAAGGTGGATTATTGTATGTTAATTTTCAGTCAACAGATTCAACAAACGTGGAAAACGGAAAAGATATAGGTGACAATGAAATTTTAGAAATCATTGATGAAGGCGATCGTGGCTTTGAGGATAGATTCCACTCTTACTATAATAATGATGAACCTAATACATACTTCGATGATTTAGAATTATTATATAAAGGAACTTCAATCTTTGAGTATACTTTCAATAATACTAAAGGTAAAAGTGTCACTATTGATTACATATTACAAAAGAAATGAGAAAGAAGGGCAGGATATTAATATCTGATTCTTCCAACTATAAGATACAAATTAATGTAAAATAAATAAACAACTAGTTCTTAATAAAGAATTAATTTTTTTTGTAAATGATAACTATTGTTTCTATAAAATCTTTATTCAGTTATTTGATTGCTTAGTGTTCATTTATATTTCTTTATTACAGTTAAATAGTGATTATTTTCTTTGTAACCTAGTTTTTTATAGAGATTGAAAGCAGTTTCATTTTGGATTGTGACATCTAAGGCTATTTGTGGGATATTATCTTTTTTGCAATTTTCATGAGCTTTCAACATTAAATATTTGCCCAAGCCTTTTCCTCGATGTTCCGATAAAAGAGCTATAATCCAAATATAAGAAGTTGTTTCAGTAAGATTAATGACAATATTAACACCTACTATTTTATCCTCTTTTAATACAATTAAGCTATCAGCTCTTAATCTACTAGCATCCATATTACTTCTTATGAAGAAGGCTTTTAAATCGAGTAAATTTGAAAATTGCCTAAAAATTTCCCCATCTATGGTGTTCTTATTTGCATCAACAATAATTTGTAATTCTTCATCTAGTTTGTCTAGTGTAAAATTGGCTTCTTGATAATCCATGGGCAATTTAATATCAGGTATTTGATTTTCTTGTAAATTATATGCCATAGATACTCTTTCATAAACATAAAAACCATTTTCTTCTAATTTTTGTTTAAGTGTAAGATTATTAACAAAAAAAATCTGCAAGAATTCTTTGTTGAGAGATTCTAATTGTTTT
>JAEORJ010000058.1 GCA_016840945.1 Candidatus Gerdarchaeota archaeon | reverse complement strand
TCCCATTTTTGTCCTTTCAAATTTTCTCTTTTCAGTTATTGTCGCCTACACATAAAATTAATAGGCGAATAATGTTTATATACTAAATCGCTTTTTTTTATACAATAATTAATAGGGATTTACTATGAAAAAAATATCGAAAAGTGCAATAACACTAGCAGTGATTTTTATCACGGTATCAATTACTGCTATGGGAATAGTCGATTTACAACATGCTCAAGCATATATACCACAAGTTACTTGCTATGGGTATGTCAAATCTCATGTCAATCAACCACTTAGTAGCGTTACAGTGAGACTTTATAGAGATACTACAATATTAGCTTCTACTACCACAAACTCAGAAGGCTACTATTCACTATCGTAGGGTAGTGATGGTTTAGGAGAATCCTATAAACTACAAATAAGCAAAACAGGCTATGAAACACAATATGTTTACGTTTCTGACAATGGTAACTTCAACCGAAACTTCTACACAGCTCCAACAAATGTCAAGAAAATTGCTGTTTTCTTCTATTCATCTGATGCAACAACTTCCAGCTATGTTACAGCTTGGGGAAATCAATTAAAGAATGAAGAGGATTTTGATTCAGCAATCTATTATGCTGATCCCACTAATTGGCAAAGCAACATACGAAATGATATTGATCCATTAGAAGATGGTAATACAATTCTATTCATCTATTTCTGTGCTCATGGTGCGTATGATACTACAAATCAGAATTCCTACATGCGTATTCGTCATGTTTGGGTTTGGGATTTATGGCCAATTTTAGGTCATTATGACGACAAATACATTTACTCTAACACTTTGAATACTGAATTGGATACCTACCTTGAATCAGGCAATATCTTTGTCGTTGTTGAATCATGCGAAAGTGGTGGTTTTGTTGATGATTTGAAAGAATCAGGTGTCTTTGTTATCTCAACAACCGATTATGACAGTCCAGCATATGCTATGGGTGCATTACCTAACCAAGGAGTCTTTTCCTACTACTTCTTCAATCGAATTCACAATGGTTATGGAGATTATTCTTCATATTCCTACGCTCGAACACAAGCAATCAGTTTACACTCTGACCAGAATCCTATGTACAATGATCAACTAAATTATGAACTCTTCAAATGGTGGTAAGTCAACCATACTTGAACAAAAATTTGCTTGAGACTTCAAGCATTTTTTCTTTTTTTTTCTATTGATTTTTTGTGATAATAAGAGAACTTACCATTATTACCTTTGATTTTTATTAAAAAAAAGAAAGGGTAGTATTCACTAAAGTGAATACGTTGCCCAAGGATCGTCGTAATGTCCCCAAAGACCTCGTGCCTCGAGGGTAGTAAGATCCCAAGAAGAAATAGCACAACCAACAGCTTGAGTGGGATCTGAGCCATAATAGTCATAATTGGGTGGATGTAAATAGTCAATTAAAGAAGTAGCTACATCAAAATTGATCGATCCATAGACATTCAAAACAGCATTTGTTAACCAACTATAACGGTCTTTTGAATCTGTAATAGCTGTTGAATCAGCATAGGATTTCATATTATAATAGATGTAATGATTGGTGTAGGTAACTACATCAGATTTCGATTCTATTTGTTTATCAGCAAAGAATGCATACCAAGGTAGTTTGTAGCTCATAGTTCGAGCATAACAATAGCTAGCAGAAGTCTCGAGAGCCATACCACCAATTTCACCATTTCGTCCATCACCGATACCATAGATCCAACTACAACCACGAACACTGTTTTGGATAAAGTTCTTCGCATCTGTTAATTGACCGATATGTTGAGCCACGTATCTACAGGTCAATAATGTACCCATACCAAAATCATCTGGGTCACAATCACAAGCTGGAACCATATCATTGCCAATGCCAATTCCTTGATCATTCATTGCTGCTGTTACGCCAACAAAACCAGCACATGATGTTGAGAGGAATTTGTTACCATTCGTAGGTTCAAATTCTTGGAAGAGCATGTGATCTTTTGTAATATAGCTGGTGAATTGCCAATGTCTGCCCATATAAGTATGGCCTGTGTTTGTTGCACTTCCTTGAACAACAAAACCTGAGCAAGAAAGGAATTCAAAAATGTTCAACCAGATTAGTAATGGTTCGACTACTGGATAAGTCAAAGCAAGCATTGCATCCATACCCATGTTTAGTAATCTAACATAATCATAATTAACTGAATACCCTGCAGCAGTCACACCATCAACTAATCCATGCATTTCGTCTATAAATTCTTGGGGAACGTAATGCTCATTGTTTGCACAAGTGACTTTACAAATATCTAACATTTTGTATAATAATTCATCAAGCGTATCTCCTGATTGCGCTTGGTTTGCTTGAATAACTGCTAGTGGTACTGAAGGTAACACACTAACTAATCGGTTATAATCAAGCACTGATTGCATGATCAGTGTTAATAATACCTCATCTGCTGAAAGCAAACCCTTGACAACATTGATGAACCAATCATCACAAGCTAAAGAAACAACACTTTGGGGATCCAAATAACCTGCTTGGAAGCCCATCTCATATCCTGTTCCTTCTAAGTGCATCAACAATTTTCCGGGTTGCAATTCCATTAAGTAACCTTTACCATCAGGTGTAGTAGCAATAGTTGTTCCATACGATACTCCTTCCTTCAAATTAAAAAATGTCGGAGCAATTAAGATCGTTACTACCCCTAAAATAACTAACCTTATATGTAATTTTTTAGAGATCATTTCCCGTCTACTCCACAATAGAATTTCCATTCTAAGAATTGTGTTACTCAATAAAACTCGAAAATATTTTAAGTGCTTTTTTTCTTTTACCGTTAAAAATTCAGGTAAATATAAATGAAAAAAATATTCTAAAATTTGTCGACTTGAAATCAATTATTACTTTTCTCAATGAATAATTATTCAACCTATGAATAAAATAATATTTTGTGGAAAAAAGGATTTCATGTCATTTAATATCTTTGGTGGTATAGTGGAGTTAATCAAATGAAAAATAATGGTAAGCTAATAGAAGGGTTTGATTATTGGACAGCTATTGGCTTGCGTTTAGCTGAGCATATGGATTATTCACAAGGAACAAAAGTTCTTGATGTTGGTACAGGATGGGGTGCATGTATTCTTCCTGCAGCAAAAAAAATTGGTCCTAAAGGTCAAGCAATTGGTATCGATCTTTGGGAAAATAGTATACAAGAAACAATGGATAATGCAAAGGCACAAGGCTTAACTAATGTTACAGCTGAAATAATGAATGCAAGAACAATTTCATTTGACGATAACTTCTTTGATTATGTTATTTGCGGTTTTATAGGCTTTGATAGGGAGTACGATTTTTGTAATAATACCTATAGAACAGATAATTCAATCATGGAGAATTTTTATCGTGTATTAAAACCACAAGGAAAGGTAGGATTATCCACTTGGTCAAAACAGGGAGAATTAGATTGTTTACGAGAGTTAATTAAAAATTATTTAGAAAAACATACCTCTGTATCTGCTCTCGAAATTGAAAATGTGCCTATTAGCTATAGTCAAGAATCAACAGAGGGTATTGAAAAGATTATGCGGGATGCAGGGTTTCAGAAAATTCACATTATAACTGAAAATTTTGTAATGAAATATCATTCAGTTGATGAATGGTTCAATATGATGAGAAATGTAGGTTGGATCATGTGGAGGACCTTTAATAAAGATGAAACAACAATTTCTGATTTTAAAGAAAAAATGCTACCAGAAGGTTTAGAACCTTATTGGAAAGAAGATGGTTATTATTTCACTAAAACAGTCATATTTGCTTTTGGATATAAATAATCCATAAATTACCAAAACTATTGCTTCAGAAACAACAACAAAAAAATCATTTATTTTACTAATTAGGTCATTTAGTTTATTTTATAAGTAAAATGAAGCTATTGATTTCTGTTATATTTAGGTGATATTAAATTGATCCATTCTAAAACGAGAATTGTTTCGATTACTTTTCTACTGATGAGTACTATTTGTACAAGTTTCATTTTTCTATCAGTAATAACTAATAGCATAGCAAATCCTTTGCCTGTGAGTCATTATTCAATTGATACTAATGCTCCTCTAGGAAATTATATTGTTACTAACTCTTATGTAAATGGTGAAAAAACAACAGTAGGTAAAGCGGCATTTAATGAACCAATACTTGATGCTGCCACATCAAGCGATACTCCTCCTCTTTCTGAGAATCAAACTGAATTTGATGTTGATAATTATATTATGTTCTTACTAGGTGATGTTGATGGAGATAGAAATCGCGTCTGGAATCCATATGATAGTTGGGATGAGGTTGATACTTGGGATACCGATTTAGGTCATTATCCTGAAGCAACTGTTGGTGATTTTGATGGTGATGGAGCAGACGAGACTTTGGTTGCAGGTGGTACTGGATATGATGCAGCAATATGGGATGATAAAACCGCCAATTTCGCTACTTTACATACCTTCTCTGTACTAGATGAGGAGAATGAGGTTGCAAGTGCGAATATTGATGGTGATTATTCGTCAGAAATATTGATTTTAGGAAAAAATAGTGCTGATGTAGTCATATTAGTTTGTGATGATGCAAGTACTAATTTTGCAGAATTAGCGCAAATAGCTATTATTCCTCCAGCAGAATTTACTACTGATCCTACACTCAGTAGTGGTAGGATAACCTCTGGAGATGTTGATGGTGATAATAAAGATGAAATTATTGTACTTATTTATGAAACATCATATTCCTATAAATGCGTCTTAGTTTATGATGATGCAGAGAATGATTTTTCACTTATTGGCAGTAAATCTTTCTATTATTATTATTTATATGATATTATAGCCGCTGATCTGGATGCAGATGGCTTAGATGAAATAATAGTGCATTTCGCTGAATATTTACAAATATATTCTATTATAACGGGTAGCTTCTCACTACTAGATGATATTGAGATGGCTAATACCTATAGTGATATAGACTATTTGCGTTTTGCTGTAGGAAATTTCGACGATGTTGAAGGCTTGGATATTGCCGTATGCTTATATAGGATTAATGATTTCTTATGTTTCTTTTACGGGTATTCTTCGTCAGGTATAGTGTTGATAAATTTTCTATCTATTGATGATGAAGGTCAGACGCCTTATTCAAACATTTGTGTGAGTAATTTTGATGAAGACTCGTATGATGAAATAGCAATTACTTATTTATTATATAGTTACCTAACTGTTGCAGTGGTTTTAGACGACTATACAGAAGACTTTGCAGAACTCTGCTACAGAGATTATGATCCTCCTAGTACTACAGTAATTTATCCAACAGTTGTTGCAGGTGACTTTACAGGTAAAATAGTCATCCAATATGTTCATCACAACACCAGCACTTCTAATCCCCAAGTTATTGCTGCTATTGCTGCCCCACCAACGATTTCAGGAATAAAGCAAGTATATGATTTTTCAGGAACTGTTTTTGGCACTGCAGTATCAGGAAGTTCAGGTACCTCAAATGGTTATAGTGTAAAAACTGGAATTTGCTTCTCATTTGAGAAAGATGATATTATTGGCATATTTGGTGTAAAGGTTAGCGCTCAATTTGATGATGAATTCGAAAGAACTTTTACCCTTACCGAAACAGAAACTCAATGTGTAGAATATGTTGTGAGCTCCTCATCAGATTCAGTGATCTTTCAAATAGTTCCATACAATAATTATTACTATCAATTTATTTGTCATCCAAACAGTACTCATGTTGGTGAATGGATGGCTATAAGTGTCCCTAGTACACCAATTGTTTACAAATGGTCAAAAAGTTTGTATAATGAGGAATATGCTAATTTCGCTATCGGTACAGAAACATTCAATCATACCGTTGGTCAACCTGCTACTTATCTGACTGAACAAAATAAACAAACACTTATGGTACAATATCTAAGTACTGGTTTCTGGGATTCAGATAAAATGACCGTTGGAGCGGGAGACGCTACTAATGCGGTAGGTATTTCTTTAGCCATAGAAACTACAACAGAAGTAACACGAACGATTAGCACAGAATTTGAAGCTGGTGTTTCAATATTTGGTTTTGGTTTAGCTGTAAGTTATGGCTATTCAACTTCGTCAGCATATACCATCACAGTTGAAGATGAAACCAGTTATCAAGGTATTGTTGGTGATATAGATGAAAGATATTATCAACTGTATAATTACTCCTTTGGTTTACTTGTTTACAATTTCGAGAATGAAAAAACCAATCTCAATTATCAAGTAATCAATTATTGGGTAGATGATTATAATGGACCCTTGGTTGGTAAGCTATTCTTAGTAGATTCTTGGTGGTTCTGGACCTCTACAGGTGGTGGAGTGGTAGTAATTTCACTTGCAGCAGGAGCAACTATTTTTGGTATAAAGAAAAAATCTTCCAAGAAAAATGTTCCAAAACCGAAAACAAGTAAAAAAGCAACACCACAACAAACAAAGAAAACTTCATCGTCAAAACCTATGAAGAAACCTGAAGGAAAGAAAGTGAAAAAGTAGCTAATTTTTCCTTTTTTCTTATTTTTTTTTTCACGGTATAAAATTTTAAAAAGAATGACAATAATTGCTTACTCACAATTGGTGATGAAGTCCACCAAGACACAGTCTGAACTGCCCTTAAAAAGAGCGCTGATGACTTCTACTTTCACTATAAGTGATTGGTGGACAAATAATCATGCAATCTATGGTAAATTGGCATTCTATTTTGATAGTTGGTATAGGTGGTTTTATTGGTGCTGTTTTACGCTATATTGTAAGTTTCAGCATACAAAGTAGTGAACAAAGATTTCCGTTCACTACACTGTTAGTAAATATCCTTGGTAGTTTTTTCTTGAGTGTTATTTTGTTTTACTCGGAAGAAATAGGCTTGATGAACGATTCTGTTCGAACATTTTTGACCATTGGTGTATTAGGAGCTTTTACAACTCTTTCCACTTTTTCCTATGAAGCATTCAAACTTCTCGAGAGAAAGGAACTTTTCTTTTTCGCTCTTTATATCAGTTTAACAATTATTCTTTCATTAGTTACAATCTATCTTGGAAAACTGCTTATACAAACTCTAAGTAATTTTATTACTCCTTTCTATGTTTATTCTTCACGGAAATAGTTTTTAATTACCTACTAATATTATCATCAAATCAAAGAGTGGTTAATTAAACGTTTCATTTTTTCTTTATCTTTTATTATCCAATATAATTCTCTGGTAAAATCTATATCTGCAACAATATGTTCCTCAATTTTGCTATATTGTTTTTTGAGATAAAATTCATTTATATCTTTACCTCGATAAACTGGCATACTAATTTCAAATCTCTCTGCTAAATTAGCACTATTTAATCCCTTAAATCTAACATTATTAAACGGTAAAAGGCATTGTAACAGATCAATTACAAATATACTATGAAATACATCAAGTAATACCTCATAACTTTCTATTTGGTTATAGGCTATCCGATGAATTAGAAGGGGAATATCAAATCTAAGTAAATTGTACCCAATAATTGTAATTGGTTCTTCTTTTTGAATAAATTCCTTTAGATAACGATAAAATTTTTCTAAAATTATTTTTTCATTATCAATCCACTCTTTCAATATAATTAATTCCTTGGTAACGCTATCATTATATTGAATAGCTATTATTTTCGAATTACTAAGCTTAAATTCATTTTCAGCAAAAGTTTCTATATCTAAAAATATGAAAACCATCTCTTTCACCTAATTACACGTTAAAGTCTTTATTACTATTTAAGCATAGATTCTTTTTAAATATATAAATGGTCATAAAAAAAAGAGACAAGAAGGTATGATTTTATTTCTTCTTGTGTTTTATAATAATAGATATGGTAATAGCAATAACTGTTAGTACTAATCCATACCCAGGTGCTGTTTCTGATGTTGTTGGATTTATCACTGTAAAACTATAGAAATTTCCTTCATTGTTATTTATTGCTTCGTTATGATTTGGTGAATCGTCCGTCGCCTGAATATAATATTCAACATAGTATCCTTCAGTAAATGGTCCGATGGTTACGAAGTAAGCATGGTCTTCCAAGAAATTCATTGTCAAATAGATCCAAGAGCCACCTTCCACTCTATAATAAAGTCTCACTAAGCTTATACCATTACCATCTGCTGCTATACAAGTAATATTAACTGCTTGGGTATCCGATGGAATAGCAATACTTCGCTCGATGCTACTAATCACTGGTGGGGTGAGATCACTATGGGTTACAGTGAAACTATAGTAGCTACCACTGTTATCCTCGATTGCTATATTCCCATTAGGTGAGCTATCTGTAGCATTGATATAAAATTCCACAAAGTCATTATAATCAAAGGAACCAATGATCACTTCGTAAACATTACCCGTTTTTAGTGCTAATCCCGTGTCAATCCATGTTCCTGAATTAATTCGATAGTAGATATCCACTGATGCGAGGGTATAAGCATCTGTTATGGTACAATTTACCGTCACTACTTCCGCGTTTGATGGGGGATTGGGATTATACACCAGATCACTAATGCTAGGTTCTTCATGGTCACCTGATAGAACTGTAAAGTAATAATTTGCTCCACCATTATTGTAGGTAGCTTCATTTTCTTGGGTGCTATTATCAATAGCTATAAGATAATATTCAACATAGGCATCGAATTCAAACTGTCCAATAGTAGCAATATAATTATCTCCCGTATCTAAAGTCATTGGTTTGTTATACCAATCACCACTATTATTTCTGTAGTAAAGAGTAACTGATAGAATATCATTGACATCAGTAGCGGTGCAATTAATGATAACAGTTTGGTCATCCTCAGGACTTGCTGGGATATGCTCGATATTTTCCACCAAAGGTCCTTCATAATCATTATTGAGTATTAGATAGCTAAAATATTCTCCACCATTATCATAGGTCACCAAATTATGATTGCTTGAATTATCTCTTGCAGTAAAATAATAGGTAATAGTATCCCCTTCAGCAAAAGGGCCAAGAGAAGCATTGTAATATTTTTGATGAGCAACATTAATGTTATTTATTTCATTCCAACCACCATTGTTCACACGATAATGAATTTTAGCTTCTGATATGCCATTAGCATCAGAAATAGTTGAACTGATAATCATATCTGTTCTTCCTAATTCTGTAACATAGGCTTGAACGTTTGAAATAGTAGGTGCTTGAGTATCCGTTAAGCTATCATAATGGGTAGTAAAATGCAATGAATAGTTGCCTATCCAAATCATATAATTATAGCTCCAAATCAGAACATAATATGTTCCTGGTGCTTGATCAGTTAGTACTATCTTTGAATAAGCACCTTCTCCACCATCATCGTTTTCATCGATTTTTGTTAGTTCATATTGGTCTGCTACAGTACATACTCCCATAACAGTATCACCTGAAGGGTCACCAGAAGTTTCGAGAATAACATCACAAGTTGAAGTGATTGTATAAGTGAAATATTCAATATCATCAGCAGGATTGATCGATCGAATATAGGTTGAATTCGCCACTAATTCAATGCAATAAGCTGGTGAATCATCACTTTCATACTCGTCTCTAATTTGTGTAGCAGATATAATAATCGAGTATGAATCGATTTCAGCATCATTCCCAGATTCTTCAACCCTAATAAAATAAAAACTTGGACGAAGCATCCAGAAGCTAATGGTTGAATTCAAATCAGATGGTTCATTATTATCAGCAAAAGCTAATTGATTTCGATCGAAATCATATAACCACATTCTAGTATCACCTGTTGAATTTTCAATTTTAATTTTTACTTCATAAAAAGTATCCAGTTCAAATACTAGAAAATCTGGATCAGCAATCGGGTAGATAGATCTATCCTGGATAGTATTAAGATTGATGGTTTTTGCTGTTTCAAAAGTATCATCATCCTCATAACTATCAGCTACAGCCATGGGTTGATAAGAAATTATAGGTTTTTCACCAATTAACGATTCCCCTTTAGTACAAGACAATCCAATTGGTAAAAAGAGTCCTAAAATAATCATTATTGAGAAAAATAATCTCGACTGTTTCAATAATAATTCCCTCATTTTAATAATATGAAATCATTATCCCAATATACTATTAAAGAGTTTCATACATTAGAAAGAAATAATTTTTCTCTAGACATCAAATATATTGTTATTTTTCATAGTAGATAGTATTGCTACAACAAAAGAGTAAAAACTAAAGGCATTTATAGGTGAATAGCTCACATCAATTCAAATGCTATATGAGTTTGAGAAATAATGGATGGCTTGGATACTCTCTGGATTTTGGATTCCAAAGGGCTTTGTTTATTACAGCAATGTTTTAACGGCGAAAAGAATCTTATAGATAAGAATATTTTTTCCAGTTTTGTCTCAGCTTTATTATCATTCTCAGATCGAGTATTTGATGATCAAATTGAAAAAATTTCAATGGGTAAATTAACTATCTATTGCAAGATTTTCCAAGAAGGTAAATTTTGCATAGCAGTTGCTGCTAATCGCGAGATTCTTGAAAAAGAGCTTCATGCAAAGATTGTTGAAATTGGTGAAGCATTTGATGCAGAATATGGTACTTGCCTTGTTTCTAACGTTATGTTTGAAGATGAATTTTTCCCTTTTTTTGACACTGTTGATAATATTTTCGGAGTCAAAACAGTTCATGTTATTCCTGAACATTATGAATTCATTTCATTACTTGAAACAGCGGAAATCGATGAATTATCTGAAACAGAAACAGTGAATCTTATTTTAACCTACTTTGAGAGATTAAATGAAACAAAACGAAAATTGTTATTACAATCAACCCTTTCCACCCTTACAATATTCATGAATTCACCCAGACTAACCTTTGAGCAGATAAAACGATTTGAAACCATACTCTCAGTAGATAATTAAAAAAAGAAAAAATAATAGAACAACCAATTAATTATGGTTATTCTTCTATTTCTTCATCATCTTCATAAGAAACTTCAAGTATACTGAGGTAAGCTAAGGTTTGATTTAGTAGCTGATAGGCAACCTCTCCAAACGTTATTGGTCCGATGATATTGCCTGTTTTTTTACCTTCAAGCTCTGAATAGAGGTAATTCAAGATACAATTACAAGAAAAGATGATTTCTTCTGCATTTTTTGGCATTTGCTTTGTAAAAGCTTCAACATAATCCCCAACATCCTTTGCTTGTTTATACTTCATTCCTTTGAATAGTGGTGCATAGAAATAGACTTTCTTCTCTTGTTCGTCTATCTTTTGGAAGCTAACGTTGATCATCACTCCGAAATAATCTGCTACTAGAGGATATCGAATATCCAATTTCTTAGCAGTAATGTATTCAGCTAAATTCTGTTTTGTTCCATTAATCAAAGCTTCACTGTGAATAAATCCATCTTCAAGAAATTCAATGGTATCCCCGGTTCCTTGTGAAAAGATATTTACTATTCCAATATCAGCAAATTTATCTTCAGGTAAGGTGACGTGCATAACTAAAGCTTGATTGTCAGATATTTCTCCAGTTAAACCATTAAAGACCTTAGCAGAAATTTTACCTAAATCATCAAGGTGCATACCTGTTATCCACCCTATAAGTGGTCTGGTAGCAAACTCTTCGTATTTAGGAGCATTGACAGCAAAGGACAGATGAACTTCACTAGTTGCAGGTATTAGTATCAAGCTAAAACCATTCAAAGGTGCTTCAATATATATTTTTGAAATGGTATCAATAGTGTAACTTGTGATTTTAACATTAGAAATATAATCTGGTAAAGTATTAACAAAAATCTTTTCTTGAGTTAATATTCCACCCTCATCTGCCATGAAATAGGGAATTGTTCCACCAATCCAATTTCCTTTTGGTAGTTCTTTCAATAGGTTTTCATCCGCAGCGAGATAAATAGGTTTACCTTGAATAATTAAATTTGAAACTTCTTCTTTTGTTAGTAACATTCTCTTTAACTCCTATGTCTTCGGCCAAATAATCCCTTTCGTTTGAAGATTTTGTTCAAATCTCTGCGAGCAATAGGGTGGTTTTGATTTTTTAAAAACAATTGTCGTACTTCAAACACACATTTATCCAATACTTCGGGGTTGGTTGTGGTTTGCAGTTGTAATCTTTGTCGAGCTAACAGTAGCTTTAACGGAAAGAATTCAATATCAATCAATAGTTTACCCTCCACTAATTCTTTCCAACGTGAATCATAAGCAGGTGGTATGGCCATATAATAATCACCGATAAAATTTATACTCGACATTAAACGAACTTTCTTTCCTTATTAACATTCTTTTATTACCATATGTTGAGAATCATGACTGTTTTTTTAAAAATCATCCAAGAGTAAAAAAGAATTCATTTTTAAAAAAATGGT